>JADFLG010000185.1 GCA_022564545.1 Chloroflexota bacterium
GGCCTGCATTGGCGCATGGATTATCGGTATTGAGGTGGCGAAAGAGGTCCTTGAGGCGTTCGTGAACACAGAATTTTCGACCGACCCCGACTTTCGCAGGCGGGTGGACAAACTTGCGGAAATGGAACGCAAATACGCAGAGGAGCTGGTCGCGGCAAGGCGGGCATAGCCCGGGCTGCCAATCTCTCGCTCCCGGGAACGGTTTATCACGAACCGAAGTTCGGCTCTTCTTCCCGCTCGATCTTGTCGGGGTCGAGGTCCATTGCCATACCGACTGACGTCGGGGCCTTGATCGAGCCGCTTTCAGGCTGCACCGGGTCCTTCAGGAAGTGCTGGTGGATAATGTTCCACTTGACCAGGTATTCCTGGTACGGCGTATGGATCGGCGACTGGCTGACCGAAAAGTGAATCCCGGCATTTGTCGAATGGCCGTGCGGGATCGTGATCAGGTCGGCAGTTGTCGCGATCGCCGCGATTTTGAGCACTTCCGACAGGCCGCCCGCCCAGTAGATGTCGGGCTGAAGTATGTCGAGGGCCTCAGCGTCGATGAACTGCTTCATGCCCCAGCGGGTGTAGTGGTGCTCGGCCCCGGAGAGCGGGATGTTCGTGGCTTCCCGGATTTTTCGGTACGAATCGATGCGGTCTGGCATGGCGACTTCTTCGAGCCATCGTGGATGCGTGTCCTCGATCGCCTCGGCCAGCCTGATAACGTAGTTCACGTCCATCGACTGCCAGCAGTCGAGCATGATGTCGTCGTCTTCGCCGAGTGTCTCTCTGAGCGTCTCGGCCAACTCGACATTCTTTTTGAAACCTTCTGCACCGGACATCGGGCCGTGGCGGAAAAACCATTTCTGGGCCGTGTAACCAAGCTCCTGGTACTGCTTCGCACGTTCGGCTACAAGCCCCATATCCAGCACGTCGTAACCGAGCATTGATGCATACGCGGGCACCTCGGACCGGGTGGGGCCGCCAATGATCGAGTAGACGGGAACATTGAAGTAGCGGCCTTTGAGGTCCCACAGGGCGTTGTCGATGGCGCTAATGGCGATCATCGTGTTGCCCTGGCGTCCGTGGACCATCGCACGGTGCAGGACGTCCCAGATGAACTCGGTCGCCAGCGGGTCACGACCGATCAGGAAATGTGACAGCTCGTTTTCGATGATGAAAGCGATCGCCCTGGTGATCGGACCGCCGATCCCGATCACGCCCTCGTCGGTTTCGACCTGCACGAAGTAGGCATCGTGCGCCAGCGTGTTCTCTGTCTTCTGATCGCTCTGGTCCGCCCGCTCCGTTGTTTCGCGGAATTCTGGATACACATCGAGCGGCATTACGAGTCGTTCTTCCCAGAACGTCCCATCGGTTTCGACGGTCCCAAAAACGTGCCGGAGCCGAATTTTTTCGATCTTCATATTTTTGCTTCTCTGATTACCGTGATTGTGCGATTTATTGGCCGCCAGGAATTAGTGATTTCCGGGATTGTGTACGCCAGCCAGCCGTGGATTCCGTTTATAACCCCAGAGGAACCCCGTAAGAACCGGACATGACCGGGCGACTTTACCGCAAACGGCCCGTGCACGCGTGCATGCGCCGCGCTTACTGGAACGACTCGATTATTTTGCGGGCTCTTGCAGGCCAGTCGACCGTGGTGCCGACTGCACCCGACTGGTATGCCCGTTTGAGCGCAGCCTTCGAACCGGCGATGCCCCAGGTCCGTACGGCGAGTCCAGCCGCGCGGGCCCCGGCAATCTGCTTTTTGGTGACCTTGCCCGCCTTCGGGTAGATCCCTGATAGCCCGAGACCGGTTGCGGCCTGTAGAGATGCCCTGTCGATCTTCTGGATCAGCCAGCCGTGGGCAATGTGGGGCATCAGGGCAATCGAGCGCTCGAGCTGTTCGAGGTGGAACGACGAGATTGTCACTCCAGGCGCGATGCTATCGCCGGTGTGCTGACTGAGCCAGCCCCACTGTTCCAGCGACTTCATGACGGTGGCTGCGAGTTCGGGCTGTGTTGATTTAAGTTCGAGGTGGACGTGGACCCTGCCAGCATAACGCTCAAGAAAATCGTCAAGTGTCGGCACGAATGCCTCGGGATAAGCGAGCGGCCCGTGAATACCTGCCCCATCTTGAGGCCCCTCGAACCAGAGACCGGCGTTCAGGGACTTGATCTTTGCGATTGACGTGTCTGCGACAGCTCCGGTGCCGTCGGTCGTGCGGTCGAGTGTGTCGTCGTGGACCAGCACCGCCCTGCCGTCGCTCGACAACTGGACATCGGTTTCGAAGTTGTCGAAGCCGAGTTCAAGTGCCAGGTCGAACGATTCGAAGGTGTTTTCGGGGGCGTCGTAGGAAGCCCCGCGGTGGGCGATTAGCGTGAATTCGTGCATCTTGATTACGCTGGCCAAAGGTGCGATAAAACTCAGTGATGCCAGAGGCAAATATTCTCGAAGTGTATGTGACACCGGCCAGAATCGCCGTACAATCCCGCCGTGCCAGTCAACAAGATATGCAAATCATTCGCCGATGCCGTTGCCGACATCCCGCCTGGATCATCGATCATGATCGGCGGGTTCGGCGGTGCCGGCGGTCAACCGACCAGGCTGATGCTTGCCCTGCGTGATCTCGGGGTTGGCGACCTGACGATAATCGGCAACGTAGCCGGAATATCAAAGACGACCGGTTACGGCTGGCCCGACGACCTTGAGCCGATCGACCAGGGGATGTTTTTCGAGAGCGGACAGGCGACAAAAATCATCTGCTCATTCCCGGTGCCCAGTACTACCGACCCTTTGAGCGAGATCGAGAAGGCCTACCGCGAAGGGCGGGCCGAGGTCGACATCGTGCCGCAGGGTACTTTGATCGAGCGGATTCGCTCTGCTGGCGCTGGCATCCCGGCTTTTTACACGCCGACGGGGGTTGGGACTCCGGTTGCTGAGGGACGCGAAAAGCGTGATTTTGAGGGTCGCACTTATCTGCTGGAGCACGCTCTTTCGGCCGATTACGCGCTGATTCGTGCGCAAAAGGCCGATACTCGGGGCAACCTGCAGTACATCGGCACTTCGCGGGCGTTTAACCCGGCTATGGCCACTGCGGCCAGGATCACGATCGCTGAGGTCGACGAGATAGTTGAGCCGGGCGGGATAGACGCCGAGCGAGTTGGGACGTTGAGCACTTATGTTGACCGGATTGTTCAGCGCGAAGCGGGAGATCCACTGCCGTGAGAGTGCCCCTTGCATCACCTAAAATCCCCTCTCCCTGGCAGGGAGTAGGGTTAGGGTGTGGGTCACACTGCGCAACAGGAAAAAGTGCGGGCGTTGACAGGTTTCACCCACCCTCTA
>JADFLG010000186.1 GCA_022564545.1 Chloroflexota bacterium
AGATCCAGGACTGGGTGGAATCATTCCCGACGACTTCGTTGAAAACATGCTTCTTTACCACCTAACTGGAGTCTCATTCGCTATGCAGGCCACGGACACGATATTCATATATCCGATCCGGTTATCGTCGCGCGCGACGCTATCGAATTCTTCGAATCTGTCGGATAGTCCGCACAGTTAAAGTCAGGCTGTGAATTAGTCCCAGAGTTGTTGACGATTACGTCGCCCCCAAACCATGAGCAACATCCAGTACCGAGCATGCGCAATAGACGACATCGACACCGTTCTGAAGTTCTGGGACTCGGCAACGCACGGCGGGTCGATAAATACCAGAGAAGCGATCCTCACCTTCCTCGATCTGCATCCCGACCTGCTCTTACTCGCCTGGGACGGCGATCGACTGGTTGGAAGTGTTATCGGTGCGTGGGACGGCTGGCGCGCCAGTTTTGCTCGCCTCGCCGTTCACGATGGTTACCGACGGCGTGGCATAGGTCGCGAACTGGTCGAGCGTGCCGAACGCCTGCTGATCGCCAAGGGTGCCCGGCGCGTCTACGCGAACGTGCTGAACGACAGCCCCGAAGCCTTCGACTTCTGGCGTTCGGTCGGGTTCACGCCAAACGATGTCATTGAACCGTACGCGAAAAACATCGGGCGATAGTCGACCCTGTTCAGGAGTGTTTTGCCCCGGATGTCGTCCGTCTTGAGCGGGATGAACGATTGCCACCAGCTCTCGGTCCAACGACCGACCCGGTCGGTCGCTGTCTCCGCTTGGGTCGCACCATTTCGGCCGCCAGCTTCAGCAACGCATCCACTTCCCTGCCCTCCAGGTCACGCCACCGGCCCTTCGGCACATCGTCGAGATTAACGGAGCCGAAGCGAATTCTTCGCAGCTTTATTACCGGTGAACCGACCGATTCGAACATTCGCCGGACGATGCGGTTTCGACCCTCGTGAATGGTTATGTCCACACGCCGTCGGCGTTTGGAAATAATATGCAGTTTTGCGGGCGCGGTCGGTCCGTCTTCCAGCCTGATGCCGCGGGCCAACAGCATTTCGCCTTCTTCTGAAAACGGTGATCTCAACTCGGCGCGATACGTCTTTTCGATCTCGAACCGCGGGTGGGCCATCCGCTGTGAAAAGTTGCCATCGTTGGTCAGTAGCAGCAGTCCCTCGGTGTCGGTGTCCAGGCGCCCTATCGGGTAGACCCGCTCCCTGACATCGACCAGGTCCATTACCGTTGGCCGGCCGTGGGGGTCGGACACGGTGGTCACGAACCCGGTGGGTTTGTTCAGCAGCAGATAGCGCTTCTGCTCGGCCGCGACCTGGTTCCCGTCGGCAACAATGTCGTCAGCGTCGGGGTCGGCGAAATCGCCAACGGTCGCCGTTTCGCCGTTGACCTGCACCCGGCCCTCGGCAATTAGCTGCTCGGCCTTGCGCCGCGACGCAATGCCCGCCGAGGCCAGTATCTTGTGAAGCCGCTGTTTCATATGCCAGCAAGTCTGTCACGTGTGGCTCCGCCCGGGCAAACGGGGGCCTGCGGAGAGTTCCTTCTCCTTGGGGAGAGGGCGATTTTCGACGACGAAGTACCGTTAATCCCTTCTCCCTGGGGAGAAGGTTAGGTTGAGGGGGAATGCGTTCGACAGCCGTGTAGATGCCGTCGAATGCATAATGTCCGCTGAGCAACATTCCCCTCACCCCAACCCTCTCCCCGAGGAGAGGGAGCTTCAACCCACCAGAAAGACCAACAATGACCTACGACCTCGTCATCAAAAACGGCACTGTGATCGACCCGGCGCAGGGGATGCACGCCAAGAAGGACATCGCAGTTGCCGGTGGCAAAATCGCAGCGATCGAGGATTACGTATCCGACGGCGACACACACGATGTGATCGAAGCCGATGACCTGCTCGTAACGCCGGGTCTTGTCGACCTGCACGTGCATGTCTGGTGGGGCGTGGCCCACCTGGCGATCGAGGCCGACCCCGCATGCGTGCACCGCGGGGTGACAACGGCCATCGATGCAGGGTCATCCGGGTCGAACACCATTGCCGGCTTCCACCGCTACGTGATCGACGAAGTCGACACGCGCGTTCTCGCCTTCCTGCATATCTCGGGCATGGGCCAGCTCGATAATGAAATCGGCGAGCTCGAAGACATCAGGTGGGCGCGTGTCGAGAAGGCTGTCGAGGCAGCAAAACTGCACTCCGATGTGATCGTCGGGATCAAGGTCCGGTTGTCCGAACCCATCGTGGGTAGCAACGACCTGGTCGCTCTCGACCGGGCGCTCGAAGCCGGGCAGGAGCTGAACAAGCCGGTAATGATTCACATTGGCGGGACGGTGAGCCATTTCGAGAAGTTCCTCGAAAAACTGCGTCCCGGCGACATCGTCACGCACTCGTTCACGGGTCATCCTCACGGTATTCTCGATAACAACAACAGGGTCATCGACGCAGCCTGGGACGCCATGAAACGGGGCATCATCTTCGATGTTGGCCACGGTGCCGGCTCGTTCTCGTTCCCGGTCGCTGAAGCGTGTCTCGAACAGGGACTTGGCCCCGGCACGGTTTCGTCCGACGTCCACCGCTACAACGTGCGCGGGCCTGTGTTCGACCTGATGACGACGCTGTCGAAATATGTCCACCTCGGCTACTCGGTCGACGAGGCGCTTGCGCTGGGAACAGCCAGACCGGCAGCTGCGGTGGGACTCCCCGACCACATCGGAACGCTGAAGGTCGGGGCCGATGCCGACATCGCCGTGATCCAGCACCGGGAAGGCCCGATCACCTTCACCGACGCCCTTGGCAACGAACGCGCTGGCGACCAGTTGATGCTGCCTGTCGAAACGCTCAGGAAAGGCCGCCGTTTCAACCCCCAGCACTCGACTCACCCGAACCTTGTCGGACACCCGCACCGGCACTGACCGGCGATAACTTTTACCCCGCAATTCAGCGAAATCGAACAGAAGTTATTCCGCCAGTGAAATAACATGCACCCCGAAAGAATCTGCCTTTCCGCGCAACTCGACGTCCTCTCGTGGCACGCCCGGGTACTCAGACGCAATGTGCGAGTAGACGCTTTCTGAAACGACCACCTCACCGGCTTTCGCGTGGCTCTGGAGCCGGGCCGCCGTGTTTACGGTATCGCCAAGCGCCGTGAAGTCGTTCACCTCTCCGGTCCCCACCTTGCCGACATACGCCTCACCGAAGTTGATGCCGATCCCAACCGGCAGCCACGGCTCCTTGCCCGGCCTGTAGCCGACTCTACGGAGAATGGCGACGGCTGCCCTCAGGGCCGCAGCCTGGGTTTCTTTTTCAAACGCCGGTACAAAG
>JADFLG010000187.1 GCA_022564545.1 Chloroflexota bacterium
CTTGCTTGCTTCTGGCGACGTTCCCCCTCACCCGCGCCCCGATTAGATCGGCGCACCCGTCTCCCAGAGGAGAGGGGTTTTTTTGAGATAGTTATCAGGGGCTCCAAACGACCAGGCAAGCGGGGACGAATGACAGCATCGAGTTGGCGAGCAAGGGCAGGAACGACTTTTCAAATAGAGAAACGACCCGCTTCGGGCTCGCGGGGCGTCGTCGTCACGAACCATCCCCTGGGATCGGCAGCCGGGTCCGAAATGCTGCTCGCTGGAGGAAACGCCATTGATGCGGCAATTGCCGCGCTATTCGCACTCAGCGTGGTCGAGCCAATGATGGTCGGCATTTTCGGAGCAGGATTCATCAATGTCCGCCTCGCAAACGGACAGCACCATGTAATTGACGGCTACGCGACGGCCCCCGCCGCGGCGACTGAGGAGATGTACACGCCGGTAGCCGATTCAGGGCCGGAATATTTGAAAACAGCCGGTGACCTCAGTTCGATAGGTCACCTTGCGGTCGGCGTGCCGGGCAGCCTGAAGTCCTGGACTGAAGCCCTTGAAAAGTGGGGCACCATGCCGTTGGCCGATGTGATGGGCCCGGCGATTCGCTTTGCTGAGGGCGGCTTCAGGGCCAGCGAGTATTTCCACGATTCGATCGTCGAGTTGGCAAACGTGATTCGCAGGTTCCCGGAAACCGCATCGACCTACATGCCCGGCGGAGAACCGCTGAAGACCGGAGACCATGTCGACCGGTCCGACTATGCACGCACGCTGCGGGCTATTGCCGAAAACGGTCCCGACCACCTGTACAACGGCCCGCTCGGCGCGATCGTTTGCGATTTCCTCGGTCGCAACGGTGGAATTATCACGATGCGGGACCTTGCGGAGTACCGGACGGTCGACCGCACTCCGGTGCGGGGCGAATACCGGGGATACGAACTTTTCGGACCGCCGCCACCTTCTGCGGGCGGTGTACACCTGATCGAGATGCTGAACATGCTCGAAGAGTTCGACATCGCGGAAATGGGTTTCGGTTCGGCCGGTTCTATTCACCTGTTGCTCGAAGCCATGAAAAAAGCGTTTTCAGACCGGAACCGCTACACCGGCGACCCCGACTATGTGGAAGTGCCGGTCGACCGGCTCATCGCCAAACATCACGTCGAGGACTTCATCGATGGTCTCGACATGGAAAAGGCCTCGCCTGAGATCGAGCCGGGCCAGGGATCGAACGAGTCCGAGCACACCACGCACGTTACGGTCGCCGATGCGGATGGCAACGTTGTTGCGGCGACCCAGACGATCAACGAGCTGTGGGGCTCGAAGGTCACTGTGCCGGGGACCGGTATGTTGCTGAACAACACCCAGGCCATGTTCGACCCGCACCCGGGCAACGCCCTTTCGGTCCAGCCCGGCAAGCGCGTGACCAGCAGCATGGCGCCGACGATCGTGCTTCGGGACGGACAACCCGAGTTCGCCATCGGACTGCCCGGTGGAGTGAAGATATTCACCTCCGTGTTGCAGGCTGTAGTGAACCTGGTCGATCACAGGATGTCGGCGCAGGAGGCTGTCGAAGCCCCGCGGGTGTGGACGCAGGGACAGGAAGTCGAGATCGAGACTGGCATTTCAGAAGAAGTCCGGTCTGCCGTTGCCGCAAAGGGACATCGTGTAATTCCAGTGACCGCGGTTGGCGGCGGGATGAACATCGTGCGGTTCGAGCCCGGCGGGACCCTGAGCGGGGCCGCGTGCTGGCGAGCCGATGGTCACGCCGTAGGAATTGGCGGTGGTTTCGCCAGGCCGGGAGCGCGCTTCAAGCCATTGGCTTACGGCCCGGAAACATCACCGCAAGATGACGTTATGCCAGAACAGGAACCGGTTTCCGATGAACCTGGCGAACCCGGCGAATCTCCGGGCCGTTCGAACGGAGAGGGTGGCGGAGAGCGATCTTGAGCGAGCCGAACCACCAGCTCCGCTGCCTTGACTGCTCGTTGAAGCAGCCTCCTTCGGTGAGCGACCTGCACTGCGCTAAATGCGGCGGACTATTCACAGTCGAATACCGTGATGCGCCGGACGGGTCTCAGCCACGCCTGCCAGTGGACGACCCTCTGACGGTCAACAGCCTCGGCGAAGGCGATACGCCGGTTGTTTCCCTCGAACGCACAGCCGAATCGCTGGGTCTCGAATGGCTGTGGGCCAAAATGGAATTCCTGTCACCGACCGGGTCTTTCAAGGACCGCGGCTCTGCGGTGCTCACCACGATGGGCCGGGACCTCGGCGTCACGGAGTTTGTCGAGGATTCTTCTGGAAATGCCGGGGCGTCGCTGTCGGCCTACGCCGCCGCCGCAGGACTCAAAGCCCATGTGTTTGCACCCGCCAGCGCCGCCAGCGGCAAACTCGACCAGATCCAGGTATACGGAGCCAGCCTTCACAGGATCGAGGGCCCGAGACAGGCGGCGACCGATGCGGCAGAAGAGTTTGTTGCCGAGCGGGGCCTGGTCTACATGTCGCACAACCTGAGTCCGTATTTCTCGGAGGGAATGAAGTCTGTCAGTTTCGAGTTGGTCGAGGTGCTCGGCGATGAACTCGATCACATCGTGCTGCCGGTAGGCAATGGCTCGCTGCTGATCGGCATGGTGCGCGGCTACCGGGAGCTAAAGGAAGCCGGCGCGATCGACCGGGTCCCGAGGTTCCACTGCGTACAGGCACATGCCGTCCGGCCCCTGGTCGCCGCTTTAAACGGCGAAGAATGGTCGCCCGAAGACGCCCTGCCAACTCAGGCGTCCGGCATTGCAACATCTGATCCGCCGCGGCTCCCCGAGATGGTTGATGCCGTCCAGGCGACCAAGGGGAGCGGGGTTACGGTCCCGGAAGACTCACTGGCGATATGGCAGAAGCGGCTGGCTTCGACGGAAGGCATATTTGCCGAACTGACCTCTGCCGCTGCATTCGCTGGACTTGAGATACTGATCGAATCCGGCACAATCGACCGCGGCGCATCCGTATGCGTGCCGATTACAGGCTCCGGTCTGAAAGAACCCCTGAGCTAGCGCGAACCGTGCAGGAGCTGTTAACCCCGGGGTCTTGGGCGCCGTAATTGTCATTGCGAGGAGTCCGACGACGTGGCAATCCTCGCCAACCGGGAACTCGTCTTCTTCTGAAGGACAGCGCTGGCTAAATCGGTGAGGTTATTAACTTTGGATATTGATTGCCACGCGTGCCCTGAGCCTGTCTAATGGGTCGTCGGACTCCTCGCAACGACAAAATACGCAAGGTTCTCGTTCAAGCGCCAACAACGGCTCCGCGGAA
>JADFLG010000094.1 GCA_022564545.1 Chloroflexota bacterium
CGTCTGCATGTCGAATACGACAACAATGAAGCGGGCGCGCCGCAGTCGCTCGTCGTCAAGCTGCCTACCGACAATCCCGTGATGCGCAAGGTCGTAAGCAGTCGTGGCCTGTACATGCGAGAGGTCAGGTTCTACGAGGAGATTGCCGAACAGATTGAGCTTCGGACGCCGCGCCGATATTACAGCGCGTTCGACTCGGAGTCCGGCGGGTTCGTTCTCTTGCTGGAAGACCTCGCCCCGGCTCGCGTGGGCGACCAGGTTGCCGGATGCTCGGCTGCCGATGCGGAGCTAGCCATCCGCGAGATTGCGAAGTTCCACGCCGCCTGGTGGGAGAGTCCCAAAATTGCCGATATCGACTGGATGCCCTCGGCGAGGTCTGGAGCCAGAGCGTTCCAGCAGCTTTACCAACGCTCGTGGAGTTCGCTTCGCGGGAAGATGGGCGACAAGCTGCCGGATACTATACTGGACATCGGCGAGAGGCTGGGGCCAAACATCGTAAACGTCAGAGAGCGGGCCGCCGAGCCGCCGCAGACGATTGTGCAGGGCGACTTCCGGCTCGATAACATGTTCTTCGCTTCCCCAGATGGAGGCGCGCCCTTCGCTGCCGTCGATTGGCAGCTTATCCACCGCAATCGCGGCGTCTACGATGTCGCGTGGTTCCTATCGGGCTGCCTTGACCCGGAGACGCGAAAATCGACGGAGATGGAGCTTCTGAAGCTCTACCAATCGACGCTTGAGGAGAACGGAGTCCGAGACTACGGCATCGAGCAGTGCGTGGAGGACTATCGCCACTCGCTGCTGTCCTGCCTCATGATCGGCGTGATTGCGGCAGCCGCAGCCGACCTCAGCACCGAGCGAGGGCTTGCGTTGTTCGGGCTTATCATGCAAAGAATGGCATCGGCTATCGCTGACCACGACGCAGCCGAGCTGCTGCCAAAGGAATAATTGATGACCACCAGCGAAGCGCGCAACCAGATAGTCAGCCTCGTGCGCGAGTTCGTGCGGCGCGACATCGAACCCATCGCCAATCAGTACGACAGCGAAGACATCTATCCTCACGAGCTTATCCCCAAGATGCGCGAGATGGGTCTGTTCGGCATCACCATTCCCGAAGAGTACGGCGGCATGGGCCTGGACTACACCACGTTCGCCATGATATTCGAGGAGCTTAGCAAGGGCTGGATGAGCGTCAGCGGCATCATCGGCACGCACCACGTCATGGCCTACATCGTCGCTAGCTTCGGCACCGAGGAGCAGAAGCAGAGATTCCTTCCCAGAATGGCAACCGGCGAGATTCGAGGCGGCCTTGGCCTTACCGAGCCGGAGGCGGGCAGCGACGTTCAGAATATCCAGATGACGGCGGTGAAGGACGGCGAGGAGTACGTTCTCAACGGCTCCAAGATGTTCATAACCAACGCTGAGAACGGCAACGCCTTCGCAGTTCTCACCAAGACAGACAGAGATGCCGAACCTGCTTACCGAGGCATTAGCTGCTTCATCGTTGAGAAGCCATCAGTTGGGTTCACGGTGGGCAAGCACCTGGACAAGCTGGGCTACCGGGGCATCGAGTCCTGCGAGCTTGTGTTCGAGGACTGCCGCATCGCCGCCGACAACCTGGTTGGCGAGACGGAAGGCCAGGGGTTCCGCCAGGTGATGAGCGCGCTGGAGACCGGACGCATCAACATAGCGGCGCGTGCCGTCGGAGTGGCGACAGCAGCGTTCGAGGCCGCCATCAGGTACGCGCAGCAGCGCAAGACATTCGGCGTGCCCATAGCCGAGCATCAGGCGATTCAGCTAATGCTGGCGGACATGGCGACGAAGATTCAGGCGGCGCGCCTGCTCACCTACGATGCCTCTGCCAGGAAGGACGCTGGCGCAGAGCGCGTTGACCTCGAAGCGGGCATGGCGAAGCTCTTCGCAAGCGAGATGTGCGGACAAGTGACGCTCGACGCCATGCGCATTCACGGTGGCTACGGCTTCATGAAAGACCAGCCACTGGAACGCTATTACCGCGACGCACCACTGATGATCATCGGCGAAGGAACAAACGAAATCCAGCGACTCGTCATCGCCAAAAACCTGCTGAAACGCTACGAGATCTAGTCCACGGGTCATTGCGAGCAGGCCCGGAGCTTCACTCGCTTCCGACTTCCCGACCGGAGCGGAGGGACCTCACGGGGCAGAGCCGCAGTTTGAGCCTGCCGAAGGGCCGAGATCCCTCCGCAGGGGTCGGGAAATCTGATGTTGCGTTGGTTTGGTGTTGAACGAAATCGTACAGCCGTATATCGATCGGAGCTGCGCCGCGTCGTTTTGCTCACGCCAGTCATCTGGCAAGTGATCCGATCACGCCCGGAGCGAAATAAATGAAAGACCGCAAAAGCGCAGTGATGGCCGCGATCGACGATAACTGGCGACAGTTCAGGGGTTCGCTCGACCGTCTTGTAAGCAACGACATGTCGACACCGGGGGTACTGGACGACATGTCGGTGGCCGATATCGTTGGACACGTCACGACCTGGGAATGGGAACTTGTCACAGCGCTCGATCGCGGTCATATCGAGCCGGTGGGCGATGTCGAGCGGTTCAACGAAAAAGCGGCCCAGCGCAAAAAGGGCACCGGAGTCCGGCGAATCCTTGAAGACATGGAGCGGGTGCACCGCTCGCTGCGCGACCAGCTGGCGAAGGCCCCCAGCGCTTACTTTGAGCCCGACGACCCGTTTCGAGAACTGATCGACTCCTGCACCGTGCTGCACTATCAGGAGCACGGCACCCACATAAGAGTCTGGGCGGCCAGTAACTCCCTGGCGTCAACCAGGAGCTAAGTGTTCGGCAGCCCTCCTCCCGGCTCCTGCCTTATCTTCTTCCCGGCACCTGTAAAGGGTCTCCTGAACGGTGCAAAGGCGAATTTCGATTGCGTTCCCGCCCCTCAACCATCTTCAGTAACGATGTACCGGGGATGCCACTCGCCGCGCCACGAGGTGATAGTCGTGGGCGTGATTTTCACGAGATACCTGAGCCTGTTGGCAGTCTTCGCTGCATAGCCCGGACCGTCCGGCCCCATGTACCGGACCGCCATCTCGTCGGCAACTTCCTTAACACGCCCGACGAGCCCGACAGGGCCCTCGACTATCTCAGCAATGCCCTCGATTGTGACGCGGGCGTGCTCAGGGTTAATGTCGTCGGCGCAGGAAATGCACACTCGCGGTTCCTGCCTCAGGTTTTCGAACCAGCTCGACCTGCTCCGGGGGATGACCCACATCGCCTCGCCGTCCCACTGCTGCCACACGGGCGCAACATGTGGCGCGCCATCGGGTTTCACCGTTGCGATGCGGGCGATGATCGGCTGTGCCAGTAACTCGTCGATCTCCTGGCTGGAAAGTTTGCCCGACTTCTGCTTTTGACTCATCGCTACCATCCCGTTGTTGCCCGTTGCGCAACTGCCTGCCAGTCGTGTTGCCCTTCGACATCGTCAGCAGGCGAATAGTTATCCTGCCGGTGATTGTCATTGGGAGGAGTACGATGACATTTTCGCCGGTTGCGTTCGTCGTGAGCACCCCTAGCCGCTGACCCGCTTCCATTTGCGCAGACTGGTCACTTCTCGCACCGGGTCCAGTTTTGACCCGTACGCCGTGTACGATACCTCGGCGATGTACACCGAGCCCTCGGAGTCGACCGCGATGCCGTGAGGGGCGATGAACTGGTCATGGCCTTCACCACTCAGCTCGTTACCGAACCTGGTCACTTCGTTTCCCTCGCGGTCCATCACCACAACTCGTTGCCCCAGCCTGCGGACGCCTTCTTGCACTGGTGGCGCGCCAGCCTCGCCAACGTACAGGTTGGCGTCTTCGCCCTTCCCGTCGGTGATCGCCATCGGGCGGTGTGCGTGGACCTGTTTCACGAACTCGCCGTCGGTGGTGAACGTTTGCAACCGAAAGTTTTCGCGGTCGCACACAGTTACCCTGTCGGTACCGTTCATGGCGATGTTGTGGGGCAGCGAGAACTGCCCTTCCAGTGATCCCGACTCGCCCCACGACTTGATGTATTTGCCGTCGGTGTCGTATTTGTGTACCCGTGAGTTCCCGTAGCCATCGGTGATGAACAGGTCGCCGGTAGCGGGGTTTATCGCCACATGCGTGGGCCGGTTGAACGGGTCGCCCCCCTGCCAGGCGGCGGCCCTGCCCTTCTCGCCGAGCCGGAAGATCAACTTCCCTTCTTTAGTGCGCTTTTCGATCATGTGGGCGTCGTCATCGGCGAGGTACAGGTTGTCGTCGCCGTCGATCGTGATGCCGTGAGGCCGGACGAACTCGCCCGCTCCCCAGGTTTCGAGAAAGTTGCCGTCGCGATCGAAAATGATGATCGGGTGGTCTCCCCTGCCGAATACATAGACGTTGTCGTTTGAGTCGACTGCAACCGAAGTCGCCTCCTTGAAGAACATCGGGTGCGGCAGCTTTGCCCAGTACGGGACTGGTTCGTAGACGGTTGCCGGAGTTGCTGATTTGACCATTTGTTGTTCCTGTTCGTATGGCCGGTAAAAGATCCAGGGCTGGAAATAGGTAAAAAAAAGACCGTGACTGGAAAATGATGTTGGCGAATGGCGAACTCTAAACCCGCCTCCACTTTCGAAGGCTCACGACTTCGCCGAGGGGCAGTTCATCGGACCCGGAATTTTCGGGGCTCGAGAAGTAGTTGGTCCAGGCGACTTCAGCGACGTATATCGAGCCCTGTGAGTCGGTCGTTATGCCGTGTGGAGCAGTGAACTGACCTGCCCCTTCGCCTGGCAGAGGCCCGCCGAGGTGCTGCTGGAATTCGCAGCTGGGTGAGAGCACCGCAATCATCGCCCCGAGATTTCGAACACCCTGGTTAACGGACGGCGGGATCATTTCCCCGACGTAAATCGCTTCGTCGTCTCCCTTGCCCTGGGTAACCGACATGGGATGGTGAATGTGGATCTGCTCGACGAACTCGCCATCGGTCGTAAACACCTGGAGCCGGAAGTTCTCCCGGTCTGCGACCACAATCCTGTCGGTCCCCAGCATGCTCACATTGTGGGGCAGGCTGAATTGTCCGGGGTCGGTCCCAGATTCACCCCACGACTTGATGTGGTTGCCGTCGGGATCGAACTTGTGGATGCGCGAGTTGCCGTATCCGTCTGAAACAAACAGCTCGCCGGTCACCGGATGAATCGCAATATCGGTAGGACGGTTGAACATTCCGCCGCTCTGCCATTCGCACGGCTCGCCCTTCGTTCCGATAGTGAATATCAGTTCGCCGTCGTTCGTTCGTTTCTGGACGATGTGACCGTTGTCATCGACGAGGTAAAGGTTGTCGTCGGCGTCTATCTCAATACCGTGGGGCCGCACGAACTCGCCATGGCCCATCCCACGCAGGAAATTACCGTCGGTATCGAACACGGCAATCGGCTCGGTGCCCCGGTTGAACACATAAACGTTGTCTTTCGAATCGACGGCAACAGATGTGGCATCGCCCCGGAATGTCACTCCCATCGGCAGTTTGGCCCATCCTGCGACGGGCTCGAATTTCGTCTGTGCAGTAGCAGTATTCATTGGTGGTTTCGCTAAAAATCAGTTAAATGGTTGTTGAAGAGTGGGTTCACCGGAATTTCGCTGCCAGATGGTGTCGGGATGGGTATTCAGCCAGACCGTGATTCGTCGAGCCAGTCCTTGAGCCGGCTCGGCAGCCACTGAACCAGGTTGATACCGCGTTCGACGTCCGAAGACATCAGCCTGCCACGCGCATGGACGGCCTCGACAACCGAACTCATCGCCTCGACGACTTCGGGGTGATCGGCATGGCCCGGGTGGCCGAGCGACTGCGCCAGGTCTTGCGGACCGAACGTAATCAGGTCGATTCCCTCGACTTCCAGGATTTCGTCAATGGTTTCGACGGCATGCTTCGTCTCGATCTGGATTGCCACGGTGACTTCCCGGTTAAAAGCAGCCATGTATTCGGCGGGCGTCATGTCGTGCATGCCGTAGTCCCGGCCACGCGAAGTACCGAAAGAGCGCTCCCCCTCGGGACCAAATCTTGCCGCCCTTGCGATTCGTGCAGCCTGCTCTGCATTGTCGACGTGCGGACAGAGAATGCCCATTAGTCCCCTGTCGAACGCACGCAATATCGTGTCGGTCCCGGTATTGGGAATCCGGGCGGTACACGTCATGCCGTGCATGTCGGCGACCCTGCACATCATCTCGGCCGACTCCCAGTCGAACACGCCGTGTTCCATATCGAGGTGCAGCACGTCGAACCCGGCATAGCCCGCCCATTCTGCAATAGTCGGTTCCGGGAACGTCAGCGTCAGGTTGTGGGCGATAGTCCCGTTGTCGATGGCGGCGCGTATGTTGCTGGGTCGCACAAAACTACTCCGTGTTTATTAAGGAATTCCCGTGGGTTTTCAGGGGAGATTTCCAAGAATTGCCGACCAGGACCTGCCGAACGGCGCTAAGACGTAGACGGGGCGAGGTGCTACCGTGACTCACGCCAAATCGAAACTGAACCAGTATCCCGTTCAGGCGGGAACGCGGGCGGAGTATACAGCCAGTTTGAGCACATCCGAGACAGGTCCGGTCGTATCGCAGCCTGAGTTGGCAGCGGGGCCAGGTGGCGGCTGCACTGTCGGCGGCATTGACGGCGTCCCGGCGAAGGGCCGCGCGAGCGACTAATGACCCTGCCTTTTTTTGGACGAATCTACCGCGGTTATCCGATCGCCGTCATCGTCTTTCTATCGACCGGCCTGTCTGTTGGAATGACGCAGTACTCGTTCGGTGAGTTCGCCGGCCCGCTCAGAGAGCAGTTTGGCTGGACGCAGACCCAGTTGAACCTGTCCCTGGCGTTTTCGTTCATTTCCGGCATCATCGCGCCTTTTATGGGGGGTCTGAGCGACCGGGCCGGCATCCGCCCGGTTATGTTCGGTTCGTTGCTCCTGATCGCAATCGGCTTCGCTCTGCGACCGTTTATCACCGAGCTCTGGCACTGGTATCTGTTCAGCGCACTCGTTTATGCCGGGTTCCCCGGGGCGACGCTGTTGCCCGCCGGCAAGGTAGTCGGGTTGTGGTTCCCGAAAACTCGTGGCAGGGTCATGGGCGCCGTTGTGGCCGGAAATAACTTCGGGGGGATGACCATGCCTCCGCTCGCGGCGGGCATCATTGCGGTTGTGAGTTGGGAGGTGGCCTACGTCACGTTCGCAGTGATCATGGCGTTGCTGGCCCTGGTCGCGTTGCTGGTAGTCGTCGAAGATTCTGCTTCGGTCAGGGTCGAAATGGAACGAACGGGCAGGGGCGACCAGGTAGAGATATCCCGGGCCGCCGCGAAAACCGGAATCACTGTCCGGCAAGCGCTGCGCAACCGCAATTTCTGGCTGATTATGATCGGGTTGGTGGCCGCAACCTTCACGTACCAGGGGGTGTTGACCCAGCTGCGGCAGCATTTCGAGGAAAGCGGGTTTGAACCGGCGCTGGCGACGACCGCCGTTTCGATCATTGCCGGAATGGGGATCGGCTCGAAACTTGCGTTCGGGCGGGCCAGCGAGAGGATCACCGCGCGTATCGCGACGGTCATTTCGGTGTTGCTGCAGGCGATCGGTGTGCTCATGATCGCCAGTGCCGATACGCAGGCACTCCTCTGGGTCGGAATCTTTGTGTTCGGGCTCGGGTTCGGTGGACTCGGAGCGCTAATCGTGCTGGTGGTTCAGGAGGCCTTCGGCATGAAGGAGTTCGGCGGGATCATGGGGGTCGTGCAGGTGGGGATGATTGTCTCGGGAGCGGGGGCGCCGTTTTTGGCCGGCGCGCTTCACGACTCGACCGGCTCGTATGACTCGACGTTCCTGATAATCGTCGGGATATTCGCGATCGGAATCGTGGCGCTGTTATTGGCACGCCCTATCGAAGCTGCGCTCGACCCGGACGAACAGGCGGCCAGGCCTAAAAACCTGTCTAGACGATGAACGCCAGCGCTGCCACGAGTGCGGCGAACAGGGCAATCGGCAGGAACGAAGCGATAGTTCTCGGCTGTGTTCTGGCACGGACCTGTGCGCCAAAGTTGAACTGCCAGTTTTTGTGTTTCATCCCGGTGCCACGACTGCTGGACGCGTCTGCCATGTGTGCACCTGTCGCCCCTGCTTACATGTTCGGTCCTACACGGGATCGTGTCGTGTGTGCCTTCCCTCAATGTTCGGGACATTCGGACAAACGTCCGGCGGGATCCGCGGTGATTGGGACGGAGAAACGAGCGACCGCGACTCAGCAAACCCGAATGCCGTCATCCTGAACTTGCTTGTCCTGAGCACGGTCGAATGACAATGCAAAACTGCAATCACCGACTGTACTTACGTGCGAGAGCACGGCTCGACGCACCGATTACGACTCCAGGTCGGCCCAGATGGCCTTCGCGTAGTCGAGTGATCTGGCGTCGTGGTGCCACTGGTCGCCAGCCCACGACCCTTCGATCGTCATGTAGCCCGTGTAGCCAGCGTTGTGCATGGCGCTTATCCCGTACCGGTAGTCGATCTCGCCGTCTGGCAGTGGCACCCTCAGGAACACCGACCGGCTGTTCTCCGGGTGATATACCCGGTGCAGGTTCTTGCAGTGCCAGTACTTTGCCACCGGGGCGAGATTGTCGATCGCGTCGTCGAAACTCTCCTCGGGAACATCGTACGTCCAGAAGATGTTCCCGACATCGGGGTTGATCCCGAAGTTTGGGCGGTCGACTTTTTCGGTCAGCAGCAGCGCCGACCACGAGTTGTCGACCGGCGAGTTCTGGTGCACTTCGACAACAACATTCGTATCGACGTCAGCTGCCCTGGCGCAGGCAGCCTGGAACACCCCGGCCAACACGTCGTACACGCCGAGCGTCGCGTCGAGCGATGCGTCCTGAGAAACCGGCCAGCCCGATTGGCTGCCGGGGGCAGAACCGGCCGGGTGCCCCGGGTGCCGTGCCGGGGCACTCATTGCCCCGTTAACCACTTCGGCGCCCGACCAGCCCGAATACTTGATCGCATCGTCAAGGCGGGCGCGGTTTCGGGGTCCGTTCTTTGCATCGTGCAGGGTACCGCCGGCGCGGACACAACCGACTGCGAGCCCGAAGTCGCCCAACCTCGAGGCAAAGTCCCTGACTTTCTGCTCGGTCCCGAGCTTTGCAAACACCTCGACACCGACTTCGAGTGCGTCGAACCCGAGTTCCTGGACCTTTTTCAGAAACTCGTCGGTGTAGTTGTCCGCCGACAGGTCCCAGCTATCGACCGACTGCGGGTACAGTGTGAATCGGCGGTGGGCGTAGCAAAATCTCATGTTGGTTTCTTCCTGAAACGCACGGCGGAACGATGCCCGGGTTTCGAGCGGTTTTCGATGATCGGGCGGAGTCTACCACCACCGCGGGTGTACCATCCGGTCGCCCCATTCATGCGAGCCCGCAGTCGAGGGTTATTCCGAACTAAATTCCCAGATTTATCAGGATTCACCTATGAAAATCACCGATCTTCGCGTGTACCTGACCCGGCCCGAAGGCAGCAACCGTTCGTGGCTGTTCGTCGAGGTAGATACCGACGAAGGCATTACCGGCGTCGGCGAAGCGACCAACTCGGGCGGCGGCGGGGCGCTCGTCGTGGGCCGCGCATACGAGATGCTCAAGGATGATCTCGAAGGGCACGACTTCTCAGAGGGACTGGTGGGCGAGGACCCCGCGAACATCGACGCAATATGGCACCGGATTTACCGGCGCTTCGGAACGCTGGGCTCGCGCGGTTTCGGCACGACGCTGGCCAGCGGGGTCGACATGGCGTTGTGGGACATCAAGGGCAAGGCTCTCGGTCGTCCTGTATGGGACCTGCTTGGCGGCAAGATGCGCGATTCGGTCCCCGTTTACTCCCACGTATCGCCAGTAGACGATATTGAGGCCTGTGTCGCCGATGCAAAACGACAGGTTTCGCTCGGTTACCAGGCCCTGAAACTCGATCCGTTCAGCCCGGAAATGGGCAGGCGCCACCGCCGGTATATCGATGGGAAAATCTCGGCCGCCGGTGCTGCCTACGCAGATGACCTTATGAGCGCCCTGCGTGATGGGGTGGGACCCGACATCGAACTGATGATCGACGCCCACGGCAACTTCGACGTCTCAACTGCAACCGATCTCTGCAACCGGATGTCGAAGTTCAACCTGACGTGGTTCGAAGAGCCACTCCAACCAGAAAGCCTGGACGCGCATCGCCAACTCCGCCGCAACACCGACATCAACCTGTGCATCGGCGAGCGCAAGTACACCCGTTGGGACTTCGCTCCATACCTGCAGGAGGGGCTGGTCAACTACATCATGCCCGACATCTGCTGGACTGGCGGAATATCGGAGATGAAGCGCATTGCGATACTTGCGGAAACCTACTACGTGCCGATCAGCCCTCACGACGCATCGGGGGCATTCAACGTAATCTCCGGCGCTCACGTGCTGATGAACGTACCCAACATCTATCGACTCGAAATGTCCGATCACTCTTTGAAAAACTACAACTCTGTAATTACTGAACCGCTTGACATCCGTGATGGCCATCTTCACCTGCCCGATAAGCCCGGCCTTGGATACGAACTCGACCACGACTTCATTGCCTCTCACCCCGACCCCGAATGGGCCAGAATTCACGCATAGAACCAGCCCGCCTGGAGATAGTCAATGGCAATCCCTACTCCGTCCGAAATTGTTGCAACACGTCTCGAAAAGCTAAACGGCCAGCTGGTTCAGGCCATCGACGCACTGACCGATGAAGAGGCATCCACATGGCCCGCGAAGACCGCGCCATCGTGCAAATGGCACCTGTGGCACATGGCCAGGTGGGCAGATTACGTACAGTCGCTGCTTTCTGAAGTCGTTGCCGAGAAAACCCCCGAACTGTGGGAGTTCGCTGGCGTTGCCGACGAGTGGGGCTTCGACAGAGTCGACCTGGGCATGTGGGGCGCGGGTTCGGGCCTTGGCAACGAGAACGGGCAGTCGTTACCTCTGCCGAGCACATCCAGGGTTAAAGCGTACGCAAAGGAAGCCTTCGATCTGCTCGAACAGAGAGTTGGCATGCTTGACGACACTACGTTCAACGCCGCGTTTACCGACTGGCACGATAATGAAACAAGCACCGGCGATGCAATGGTCGGCTACATCGCACACGCCAATCGTCATCTTGGAATGATGGAGGCCATCAGCGGCGTGCTCGGGAAAGACGGATCGGTAACCGTTTAGGGGCTGGTTGTCGTAAATTCGCACGCACCCGATTTCCCGACCGGAGGGGAGTGCTTCGAACCTCCCTCTCCTTGGCGAGAGGGTTGGGTTGAGGGGGAACGTGGCACGTAGCCAGAGTGCGTCCGATAGCCTCTGCGCCCCGCCGTTCGCATCCCCCCTCAACCTAACCTTCTCCCCCGGGGAGAAGGAATTATTCACGCCGGTCAACATATTTTGAGACAGTCTCGGAGTGGAAGGACCCCCGGGGAGGAAGCGCACGGACCGGGACGCGCCACAGCTCCCGCCGGGCATCGGGACGAAGCCTCGCGTGCCATCCCACCGGGCTCTCTTGTAGAGTTGGGGCCAGCCCATGCACCTATCCCCGTCTGCCATAGCCCTCCGCCGACTGATGCGCGCCAACGAGCCTCCTGCTCGAGATTGTGACCGGTCTGTACGACGAGCAGGCTTCGCGCTGGCCGGCCCCCACGGCCCCTTCGGCCAAGTGGCATCTGTGGCACGTCGCAAGGTGGTCCGACATCGTCCAGTCGACTCTGTGTCCGGTGGCGAACGGGGAAGCTGATCTGTCGAACAAGGGACCCCAGCTCTGGGAGGCGCTCGGGATTGCCGATGAGTGGGGGTTCTTGCTGCCAATGCCTGGAAAACTGGGCGGCGGGACAGGACTGGGCAACACCGAGGCGGCAAACCTGCGACTGCCCGACATGATCAGGATCGTCGGATACTCCCGCTCAACTTTCGAGTTGTGCGAAATGCGATTTTCACAGATTGATGAAGGGCTGTTCGAGTCGGATTTCTACGATTGGGACGGGGTCCGCTTGCAGGTTGGAGACGCCATGTTCGGTCACATATCGCACATCAACCGGCACCTCGGGATGATCGAGGCGATCAAGGGTGTGCTGGGGCTCGACGGCTCGGCGACTGATTAGACTCCAGGTTGCCCGCGACATTATCTACAGGCCAGTGGATACCAGCACTACATCTAGTCGTAATCGACGAAGTGCGAACCCTTGAACCAATCGTTCAGCATGATGCTGTGCTCCTGGATAACAGCGCGTACCCGGTCGTCGTTCCACCCACGAACGCCCATCCAACGAAGCAAGATTCGC
>JADFLG010000188.1 GCA_022564545.1 Chloroflexota bacterium
GTCTCCCCCAAACTTTCTCGTTGTCGAAGCAAGTTCATTGTGCTGAATGTCGTACGCGCGACTTTTAAATGGCAACCACAGTTCCAGAAGACACGCGGATTTCTATACGAGCGTTTCTGGCTCTGAGAATGCATCAGCAACAACCGGCAACTTACGAGAAATGATCCAGGCTTCCAATGAATGCCACACGGTACCGTATAAATAAGTTGTGAAAACTTCAGAATGACCGGCGACCGCACGGATGTCGGGATGCGGGAACGATGGAGGTGACCTGACCCCTCGAACGTGTCCAGCTGAAAGATCAGATACTGGACGTTTTGAAGGGAGGCAGAAATGCCAAGAAAAGGTCATAGACCGGAACAGGTCCTCAACAAACTCCGGCAAGTCGAGGTTGCCGTTGCCGGCGGCAAGAGCGTCGGTCAGGCAGTACGTGAGATCGGCGTCACCGACCACACTTACTATAGGTGGCGGCGCGAGTACGGCGGACTCAACCTCGACCAGGCCAGGCGCCTGAAGAAGCTTGAGCAGGAGAACGCACGACTTAAGCGAACCATTGCCGATCTGGCCCTGGACAAGCAGATCCTGAAAGAAGCGGCCGAGGGAAACTTCTGAGCCCTTCCCGTCGTCGCAAGTGCGTGGAACGCGTACAGCGCGTGCTGCCCTCGGTTTCTGAGCGCAGGGCCTGCAGGGTGATCGACCAACCCAGGCCGACACAGCGCAGAACTCTGAAGAAGCGAGACGATGAAGAGTCGCTGACCGCCGACATCATCAAGCTGGCAATACGGTTCGGCAGGTACGGGTATCGCCGTATCACCGCACTGCTCAGAGATCTCGGTTGGCAGGTCAATCACAAGCGTGTCGAACGTATCTGGCGACGAGAAGGGCTAAAGGTTCCGAAGAAGCAGCCGAAAAGAGGAAGGCTCTGGCTGAATGATGGTTCATGTATCAGGCTGAAGCCGGAGCACAAAGGTCACGTCTGGGCCTACGACTTCGTGGCCTGCCGGACCGAGGACGGACGTGCGGTCCGCATGCTCACGGTGATCGATGAGTACACACGGGAGTGCCTTGCGATCAGGCCGGCAAGGAGGTTCAGGTCAGATGACGTGATCCACACACTGACTGAACTGTTTGTCCTCAACGGGGCACCGGAGCATATTCGCTCGGATAATGGTGCGGAATTTACCGCCAAGGTAGTCCGGGAATGGCTGGAGGGAATCGGGGTGAAGACGCTCTTCATCGAGCCGGGCAGTCCGTGGGAGAACGGCTACAACGAGAGCTTCAACGGGAAGCTCAGGGATGAATTATTGAATGGGGAGATCTTCTACTCGTTGAAGGAGGTGCAGATACTGACAGAACGGTGGAGGCGGGAGTACAACACGATCCGGCCTCACAGCTCACTTGGATACCGACCACCAGTGCCTGAGACGATCATGCCCAGGCTTCAACTGGCCGCAAATCCGAGATTATGATTGGTAACGATCGCGGGGGCAGGTCACTCTTCCAGATCAAATAAGGCTTCTGACAGAAGAATTCAGGTTTGAAACCCATCGACGAGCGGGAACGAGGACTGAATCCGCAAATCTTTGCTTATAAGAGAATTCTCAGCCATGCTGCAGGGTTTCGACCGAAAATCGACTTTCGTGATGTACTGACTAGTTCGGCCTAGAAAACGTGCGGTGGCACCACCTATCCCATAGTTTCAAGCACCTTCGCGGTGATTTCGTGGCTGAGTGGTCGGCCAGCGGACCAGCTTTCGAACTCATCGATCACGCAGTCGGCAAGTCGTACAACCTCATCACCGACAGTTCCGCCGACATGCGGACTTATGACCACGTTGGGCATATTCCATAGTTCAGATTCGACGGGCGGCGGCTCTGGCAGGGTCACGTCGAGCAAGGCAGTTAGATCGGGTCGCGCGGTGAACACCCGAATCAAATCTTGTTCGACAACCTGCGCCCCACGACCAGAATTGACGAACGTTGCCCCTTCTCGCATCGTCTCGAAGTGGGTGGCGGTAAGTGTTCCGACCGTCGATTTGAGATCGGGAATGTGGTTGCTTACTACCATCGAACGTGCGAACAGCTGGCTCAGCGAAACCGACTCGACATCGAGTTCTTTCGCTCGACTCTCTGTGAGAAACGGATCGTGGGCGATCACCTTGATCGGGTAGTCGGCAAGGAGATTTCGAACCCTGGTTCCAATCTTACCGAGGCCGATAAGTCCCACAGTTTCACCAAAAATGCCAGTACGAGGGAACTTTTTGGCGGCATCAACCTTCAGCTCCTCGTAGCGACGCGTCGCTCGGAAATAGCCGCGCAGCGAAAGGAGGATTTGCGACAGGCACATCTCGGCAACCGGGATGGCGTTGATGTCCCATGCACCAACGAGGGTGATATCGCGTTCGACCAACGGATCGGCGAAAGATCTGACGTTACCGGCGGCGTAAAACACGGCTTTCAGTCTTGGCATCGCCGAAAAGTGGCGGTCGGAAAATTTAGGGATGCCCCAGGTAGCGAAAATTACTTCTAGTTCAGCGAGGGCCGTCGCATGCTGGTCGAAATTATCTCGATTTACAACGTGAGGGTATAGGTCGGTCAGTGTCGCTATGCGTTCTCGCCTACCCTGCCCGAACACATCGCCATCCGCAGGTGAATAGTCGTAAAACAATGCTGACTTGATCTTCTCGCCGCTGCTCATTCCAACTGCCCATCGGTTTCGTGGCCTTCGACCAGGTCGAGGTAGCCGGGCAGAACGTGGTCGATGTAGGCTTCTCGCAGCACCTGCGTCAGCCACTCAGGCGTGATCTCTTCGACCGTTCGTGGAAAGTCCATATGCCAGCCCTCGGTGATTCAGCTTTCTCGATACGAGGGCATCTAACCCAACCCGCCCGCTTGCCCACCGTCCACACAGCGCGCGTGTGGGACGTATCTGGCTGCCAGATAGTAGTGGCTGGGTTGCAGCGATGTGGGTGGATGGGCGCGTATCTCAGTGGATTATCCACCGGTGAGAGGTTCGCTGTAAACAACCTTGAATCGCTCGCAAATCATCGGGATGTCCGTAACAGGCTCGCGACCAAGCGCTTCGCACTCCTGTTTGATCCACGACCAATACGATTTGCGCCACTGCTCCAGTGTGCCGCCCCATTCGCCCCCGGATTGGGCAAAGTTACGTGTCACTTCATCGAACGGAACGATTTCAACATCAATGGTTTCAATGACCCCCATCGGGTTCTCAAA
>JADFLG010000189.1 GCA_022564545.1 Chloroflexota bacterium
AAACGGTTATTCAGTGGCTCGACCGCAGCATGTTCATGGTCGGGCGGGGACTTCGAAACCGCCTGCTCGGAATAGCTGAACGGCTGCTGGAAGGACTCACGGTCGTAAGCTCACCGATGGACCTGTTCAAGGTGTTTCTGTGGTCGGTCCCGGTCTGGGCTGCAGAGGCTGCGATGTATTACATGATCGCCCTGGGGTTCGACCTTCGCCCCGTCTTCGATAGTCAGCTCGAGTTTATCGCCGTGATACTCGTTTTCACTTCCGCCGCGAACCTGGCGGGCGTGCTGCCGTCGACCGCGGGCAGCTGGGGCCCGTTCGACTTTTTTGGTGCCGCGGCCCTGGTGGCGCTGGGAGTCGGGCAGGAAGTCGCAGCCGCATTTGCTCTAACGGTCCACGTGGCCCTCTGGGTCCCACCGACGGTGCTGGGCGCGGTGCTGCTGATTGCGGACGGCCGCTCACTCTCCGGACTGATGCGTGGCGCAAAAGAGTCTGATCAACCGATAGCTGGAGAACGTTCGCCAAAAAGGACACCGGTATGAAGATCGGGATTATTGGCGCAGGGGCCGCTGGTCTTGCCACGGCCTTCGATCTTTCGTCCAACGGGCACAAAGTCGTGGTTTACGAATCTGCCCCGTTCATTGGCGGCCAGGCTTCCACTATCCCGGTGGGCGGAGGCCCGCTCGAACGCGGGTATCACCACCTGTTTACCAACGACAGTGCGATTATCGGTCTCATGGCCGACCTCGGCATTGGCGATAAGCTGAAGTGGTATCCGTCGCGTGTCGGGACCTACACTTCGGGCAAGGTCTACAAAACGACCACACCACTCGATCTCCTGCGGCTGAGCGCACTGCCGTTCAAGGACCGTATAAAGCTTGGCCTTTTCGCGCTGCGCGTCAAACGCATCAAGGACTGGCGGTCCCTGGAAGACCAGACCGCCGATTACTGGCTTCGAGAACACCTGGGCGGCATGGCCTACGAGAAGATGTGGGCACCGCTGTTGAAAGGGAAGTTCGGGGAGTATTACGACCAGATCGGCATGCCGTGGTTCTGGTCGAAGATACAGACCCGGTTCGCTTCACGGCAGGGCATCCGCGGACGCGAAGTGCTCGGCTATCCCGACGGCAGTTTCGACACGGTCTTCGATCGGCTGAAAAGCGTCATCGAATCACAGGACGGTGAGATCCACCTGTCGACCCCGGTCGTGAGGGTCGAAGTGGTCGACGGCGTTGCAAAAGCTCTGATAGTGCGGCCAGAGGGTGGTGACGAAGCCCGGAATGAGTTCGACTGCGTCCTCTCGACCGTGCCGTCGTTCTCGTTTCCCGACCTTGTCGACCTGCCCGACGACTACCTCAGCCGCCTGACCGGTGTTCACTACCTTGCGGCCGTCGTTGTGATCCTTGAAATGTCGCGTCCGTTGACCAATATCTACTGGATGAACATCGCCGATTCCGACGTGCCGTTCCTGGGATTGATCGAGCAGACGAACATGCTGCCTAAAGAGTGGTACGGCGGCAGCAACGTCCTTTATATTGCGAACTATCTTGATCGCAAAGACGAGCTTTTCAAGATGTCCAGGGACGAGCTTGTCGACCTGTATCTGCCACATCTCACGAAGTTCAATCCAGAGTTCAACCGCTCATGGATCAGGGCAATTCACTACAACGCCGTGAGTGCGGCACAGCCAATTATTGGCACGAACTACTCAAAAGTCATCCCGGATCACCGGACTCCGGTCCAACGACTTTATCTGGCCAACACCACCCAGATTTACCCGGAAGACCGCGGGACCAACTACAGCATTCGAATGGGCCGTGAGCTGGCGGCAATGATCCAGGATGATGAAAAGCAGGCATGGCGCAATTGGCGTTAGACTTCCGCCCAAACCGGAATAACTACCGAAATAGCTGGTACGGGACTTTGTAAATGGGACATCTCAACGATCAGGTCGCAATCATTACGGGTGCGGGGACCGGCATTGGACGCGAAGCGGCGTTGATGTTTGCCGACGAGGGGGCCAGGTTGGTGCTGGCCGGTCGCCGGATTGAGCCGTTGAACGAGGTGGTGCAGATCATCGAGTCGAATGGCGGTACTGCCGTGGCGCGATCGACTGACCTCGAGGACGGAGACGCTGCGGCAGCCCTGGGCGCGTGGACTCTCGGTGAGTTCGGCCGGGTCGACATTCTCGTCAACAACGCGGGTCACAGCTCCCATGCCCGGTCCATTCGGTTCGTGAGCGCAAAAGAGTGGGAGAGCGTCTTTCGGGTAAACGTCGAAGGCGTGTACCGTCTCACGCAGTCGGTCGTCAACTCGATGATCGAGCGGGGCAGCGGGACGATTATCACCACGTCTTCATACGCCGCGCTTACCCCGGGGCTTCTTGGCGGTGCTGCTTACAGCGCGGCGAAGGCAGCTTCGTACAACCTGATGCGTGGCATCAACGCCGAGTTGAAAGCGAAGGGAATTCGCGCAACAACGATTTTGCCAGCCGAAGTCGACACTCCGATTCTCAAGCTCCGCCCGCTCGAACCCGACGCCGCAGCCAGGGCAACGATGATGAAGCCCGAGGACGTTGCGCGGGCCATCCTGCTGTGCGCCACGCTCCCGGGACGGACCGTGATTGAGGAAATCGTGATGTCGCCCACTCAGCCGCGCGATCGCACACTCGATATTGCAGCAGCCGCAAAGGCCGGATCTCCCGACGAGTAGTCCCCACTCCCTGCCAGGGAGGGCGAGTGCCCGCTGGCGGGCGCGGGATGGGGCGCATCGTCGTTCCTGACAGAGAAGACGGAGAACCGCGGCAAGTTCGGTATAGAAACTCAGTCATCTCGACCGCAGCGGCGAGATCTAACGTCGACTTGCATGCAATCACTTCGCAAGCGAAGATACCCGAGATTCCTCTCCTGATTTCCATCGGGATAAGCTCGGTCGGAATGGGCATATTACTCAATTAAGTGTGATTTACCTGGGTGTGAAGTGGAAGTACCAGGCGAAGTAATTCGGTCGCCCTTGGGGGCTGAGACCGCGATGCTGGCGGTAGTGTGATTTCAGGCGGGAGAAGTACCCCTCCAGCCCGTTGGTGGTGGTCGAGATGTGCGGGTCGTCGATGTAGTGGAACATGTCAGGCAGGGCACGCAGAAGCATGCTGCGGGCTCGCTTGATGTCGCTGAAGACCCGACCCTGGTTTCTTTGCGTGCTGCTATCTCTGCACCATACCGGTCCTCCCAGGCGT
>JADFLG010000095.1:0-8622 GCA_022564545.1 Chloroflexota bacterium
GTTGTCGTCTGCTCGCACCTTGGTCGGCCCGGCGGGCAGGTCGTAGAGGAGATGAGGCTGTCGCAGGTCCGGGTTCGGCTATCGGAACTTCTGGGCCTGGGAGTCCGGGATGCCGCCGGTCCCGCGGGAAAAACGCCGGTCCGGGTGGCTTCTGCACTGGCGGACGGCGAGTTCGCATTGCTTGAAAACCTGAGGTTCGATCCCGGCGAAGAAGCCAACGACGCCCGGTTTTCGAAGTACCTCGCCGGACTGGCGGACGTTTATGTGAATGATGCGTTCGGCGCCGCCCACCGGGCACATGCCTCTACTGTTGGGGTGGCCGATTATCTGCCTGCGGTGGCCGGTCTGTTGATGGAACGCGAGCTGGAGATGCTCGGAAAAGTAATGACACGAGATGACGCCGCCAGACCGGTCGTCGCAATTGTCGGCGGCGCTAAAGTTGCCGACAAGATCCAGGTCCTCAGGCACCTCGCCAGAAAGGTCGACATTATCCTGATAGGCGGCGGCATGGTGGCCGCGTTCTTTGCGGCCCGGGGGGAGTCGGGCGGGGCAGCGGTTGTCACTGGCGAAGACGCCTCGGCGGCGGCGGGCTTGCTTGATACAAAGGGTGTTGAAGTGGTGATTCCAACCGACGTGATCACCGCGCCAGAATTCAGGGAAAACGCAACTGCAACCCTTTACAAGTCTTCAAACGTTCCCCGGGCTGAACTGATACTCGATATCGGCCCCGACACATCGAAAAAATACTCGGAGATAATTTCAAAGGCCAGGACCTTGATCTGGAACGGGCCGATGGGTGTTTTCGAATGGTCGAGGTTTGCCCGCGGCTCCGAGGCGGTAGCACGGGCGGTCGCGGCCAACCGGCAGGCTACATCTGTCATCGGTGGCGGCTCTACAGCCGAACTTGTCGGTTCACTTGGACTTGTCGATCAGATAACCCATGTTTCGACCGGCGGCGGGGCGTCGCTTGAGTTTCTTGAAGGTAAAGTATTGCCGGGAGTGGCGGCCCTGGACGATGCCGAATAATTTACGGACATCGGCGAGTCCAGGAGTTTTACTTTTTTAGACGGGAACCACCCGGAATGGCAATTAGAACACCGGTGATCGCCGGAAACTGGAAGATGAACACCGATGTCGTGTCGGGACTCGAACTTGCCCGGGAAATTCTCGAGCAGAGCGACGGCATAACCGGGGTCGAGAAGATCGTCTGCCCACCGTTCGTTGCTTTAGCCGGCATTTCCGAACTGCTTGGCGGTTCCTCGGTCCATGTTGGCGCACAGAACGTTAGCGCAAACGAAAACGGAGCGTACACAGGCGAAATATCGACCTCTATGCTTGAAGGCCTGGTGAGCCACGTGATTGTCGGGCACTCTGAGCGGAGGGCTCTCTATAACGAGACATCGGCCGACGTGGCGGCGAAAGCTGCTGCTGTCGTCTCAGCGGGACTAATTCCGATTCTCTGTGTGGGCGAAGCGCTCGAAATTCGGCAGGCCGGAAACGCCATATCGTTCGTAGCCGATCAACTGGAATCGAGCCTCGCCGGTTACACGGCCTGGGAATCGTTGATCGTCGCCTACGAACCAGTCTGGGCCATCGGAACAGGCGAAGCGGCGACTTCCGAGCAGGCGCAGGAGATGACTGCGGTGTGTCGTGAGGTGATAAGAAAACTGGCCCCGAATGCGGCAGATTCCGTCCGAGTGCTCTATGGCGGCAGCGTCAACTCGGGAAACATTGACGAACTGCTGGAGCAACCCGACATCGATGGCGCGCTGGTGGGCGGAGCAAGCCTGAAAGCGGACGAGTTCTCGAAGCTAATCACTGCGGCGGGATCAGCTTGAAACGGCGGGTCCTGAACTGGCGAATAAAGTGAATATTTTTGTCCATGCCTGACAAGTTGGGTAACTCTGGCAGGTCCGGCCTTATCGCCGTCGTAGGTGCGACCGCGACCGGCAAGACAGCCGTCGGAGTAGAACTCGCCCTCGCTCTGAACGGCGAGGTGGTCAACGGCGATTCCCGCCTGTTCTATCGTGGGATGGACATCGCAACGGCAAAGCCGTCTGAACACGAGATGCAGGGCGTGCCGCACCACCTCATCGACATCCTGAATCCCAATGAACACTTCAGCCTCGCCGAGTATCTGAATCTCGCACGCTCCACGATCAGCGACATAGTCGGCCGGGGAAAATTACCGGTCCTCGTGGGCGGCTCGGGACAGTACATGTGGGCGGTTGTCGAAGGCTGGGAAGTCCCCGATATTGAGCCCGACCGGCCGTTACGCGCCGAACTCGAGCAACGCCTCGAACGGGAAGGCGTCGGTGCGCTGGCGCAAGAGTTGTCGTCGATCGCACCCGAGGTAGCTGGCGATACAGATCTGCTGAATTCCAGGCGGGTTGTCCGCGCTATCGAACGCGTTCGACTGAACTCATCGGCATCGACCAGGCAGAAACCCGGAGAACCGCCATTTAACACAATGATGATCGGCCTGAATGTGGAACGGTCGGTGTTGCACCAGCGGGTGCTGGAACGACTCGGCACGATGCTCGAAAGCGGCTGGCAGGCCGAGGTTGAATCCCTGATATGGGATGGGTATTCAGCCGAGGACCGGGCAATGAGCGGCATTGGATATCGGCAGATGATCAGCCACATCGCCGGTGAAATCGACTCCGATGAGACCGTCCGGCTCACCGCGGTCGCAACCAATCGGCTGATCCGTCACCAGAATAACTGGTTTAAACGGGATGACCCGAGAATTCAGTGGTTTGACATGACCGGGGACACTGGCAATCAGGTGAATTCGATTGTCAGGGCAGCGAAAGCATGGAGATCGAGCGGCGGGTGAACCGGCATGATTCCAGTTTGTTTCGGGCAATACACAACGCTAAATACCCATCTCAAAATACGTGGACAGGCGAAGGTGTCGGAACGGACCTTCCCCTCACCCCAACGTTCATCTTTGTTTCCCCGAAAGAGGGTGGTCAGGTAGGCGAGCACGGGTGGTTAATGCCTTCTCCCAGAGGAGAGGGAGCTTCCAGGCAACGAACAACCGCGGATATTCGCAGTTTGCCGGGTTCATCCATAGAATCGTTGGGAAGCACGGACGTCAGGCACCGGGCGCGTCCCGATCATATCGGGAAGACAATTGGGTGCCAGATACAGTTACGCGGGGCAAGCCAGAGCACTTACCCGGCGAAATTAAGAGAAGCAGTGACCGTAGAGTTCGCAAAATTACAGGGCGCAGGCAACGACTACATCGCCATTGACGGGCGCGGCATCGATCGCGACTGGGGCGCGCTTTCAAAAGAAATGAGCCGCCTGGCGTTCGGAGTCGGTTCCGACGGCGTCGTCCTGGTCCAGGAGTCCGACGTTGCGCAGGTCCGTATGCGGGTCTACAACCCCGATGGGTCAGAGGCCGAGATGAGCGGCAACGGGATCAGGCTCTTCTCAAAGTTCGTCATAGACAGGAAAATCGCACTGCCTGAAAGTGACACCCTGACGGTCGAGACGGGCGGTGGCGTGCGAACGGTATGGCCGATCATGGAAGGCGACAAAATGGTCGCGGCAAGAGTCGCCATGGGCGTGCCAACTTTCACACCTGCCGAAATCCCCGTCGATACGGCCCTGATTGGCGATCTCGATATCATCAAGAATTACCCCATTCAGGCCGCCGGGCGAGAACTCAAGATCACCTGCCTGGCAATCGGCAACCCGCATGCGGTCGTGATCATGGACGAACCGGTGGGAGACTTTCCACTGGTCGAGATCGGGCCCAGCGTCGAAAACCACAAACTATTCCCGAACAGGATCAACTTCGAGATTGTGAACGTGATCGACCGGTCTGAGATTCGTGCGCGCATATTCGAGCGTGGCGCTGGCGAAACCCTGTCTTCCGGGACCGGCAGCACCGCGGCAGCCTCCGCTGCAAGGGCGCATGGTCTGGTTGACGATGCCGTAGACGTGATCGTCGACGGCGGTGTGCTGCGAATCTCGTGGGACGAAACTGGCGAAGCGTTCCTCGAGGGACCCGCCGTGGAAGTTTTCACCGGCGTATGGCCCGACTGAGGCCCCACGGGGCATTTGAGTTACTAACCCAACTGGCGACCCCCTCATCTACGATTGAATATCCCCGCTTACCTGCTGAGTCCTGACAAACACAAAACACCCGTTACACGGACAAAATAAATGAAATTCGCTGAACGCGTCGAAAATCTCCCTCCGTACCTGTTTGTGGGCATTTCACGTGCAATCGCGGCGAAGAAAGAGCAGGGGATCGACGTTATTTCGTTCGGAATCGGCGATCCCGATATGCAAACACCTGAACCGGTGCTGAAGGCGTTGATCGAAGGTGCGCGAAAACCGGCGAACCACAGGTACCCGGAGAGCGAAGGACTGCCCGAATTTCGTTCAGCCGTCGCTGATTTTTACGAGCGGCGGTTCGGCGTGAAGTTAGACCCGGCCACCGAAGTGATCAACCTGATCGGCGCCAAAGAGGGCATCGCCCACACTGCGCTCTGCTTCATTGATCCCGGTGACATCTCGATAAGTCCCACTCCCGGCTACCCCGTATATGAGATCGGAACGATGTTTGCCGGCGGAACCACTCACTTCGTGACCCTGAAGGAAGAAAACGGCTATCTCGTCGATTTCTCTGACATTCCGGCTGATGTCGCAAAAAAGGCCAAAACGCTCTGGATCAACTATCCGAACAACCCGACCGGCGCGATCGCCCCTCTCAGCTTCTTCGAGGAAGCCGTCCGCTTCTGCAAAGAATTCGATATCGCGCTGCTGCACGATGCGGCATACACGGAAGTGACCTACGACGGTTATGTCGCCCCGAGCGTGCTCCAGGCCGACGGTGCGATGGACATCGCCATGGAATTCCACTCGCTGTCGAAGACCGCAAACATGACGGGCTGGCGTGTGGGAATGGCGGTCGGCAACCCCGAAATGGTCAACGCCTTGATGCGGGTGAAGTCGAACATCGACTCTGGCCTGTCGCAGGCGAACCAGGAAATGGGCATTGCCGCAATGGAATTGCCACCAGAGTGGCTCGATAACAATAACGAGGTATATCGAAAGCGCCGTGACAGGGTAGTCTCGGTGTTGAACGAGATTGGCGTTCCCGCAGTGGCCCCGAAGGGCGGCCTTTACATATGGACTCCTGTCCCGGCTGGTTACACATCGGCAGAGTTCGCGCAAATGCTTCTCGATGAGGTGAACGTCGTCGTAACCCCTGGCAACGGCTATGGACCGGGCGGGGAGGGGTACATCAGGCTCTCACTGACGATTCCGGACGACCAGATTGACGAGGGACTGCGGAGGTTGTCCAGACTCAGCATCGAAGCCCGAATACCCTAGCGGGCCAGCTCCGTCGTAATGACGGGGCAACTTCATAAGCCGTAAATATGCCTAAGAAGAGCACATATTCCACCGGACCGTACCGTGAGCGCGCGGTCCTGGTGGGCGTGAACGTGCGATCGAAGGACAATTACTGGAAGCTCGAAGATTCACTGGCCGAACTTGCCGAGTTAGCGCGCGCCGCCGGTGCCAACCCGGTCGCACAGCTCACCCAGTCGATGAACAAGCCTTCGCCCACGTACGTCGGTAAAGGCAAAATTGGCGAGCTTGATCTGATTATCAGGCGGGAGCATATCGACACCGCGATCTTCGACGACGAGCTGACACCGAACCAGCAGAAAATTCTCGAAGACAAACTCGAAATCAAGGTCATCGACCGAACGGCGCTGATCCTCGATGTGTTCGGCCAGCGTGCCAGGTCCCGGGAAGGCCGGCTGCAGGTCGACCTCGCACAGACCGAATACCTGCTGCCGCGCCTGGCCGGCCAGTGGTCCCACCTCGAACGACTCGGCGGTGGAGTCGGCACCAGGGGGCCGGGTGAAACACAGATCGAGACCGACCGCCGACTGGTCCATCGCAAGCTGTCTCGGGTGAAAAAAGAGCTTATGAAGGTCCGCACACAGCGCGATCAGCAAAGGCAACTCCGCACCGGCGGTGAAGCGAAGATCATTTCACTTGTTGGCTACACTAACGCTGGCAAATCGGCGTTGTTCAACAAAATAACTTCGTCCGACGTCGTTGAGCGAAACCAGCTGTTTTCGACGCTCGACACAACAACACGCCGACTCTATTTACCTTCGGGCACCGCCGCCACCATTAGCGATACGGTAGGTTTCGTTCATAAATTGCCGCCTGTCCTCATCGCGGCGTTCACGGCAACGCTCGAAGAAGCGCTGGAAGCCGACCTGCTGGTCCAGATCGTCGATGTGTCGAGCCCGTACGCAGTTGAACAGGCCCATGTCGTTTCTGATCAACTGTCGGATATGGGGATAGGCGACACGCCGCGGGTCCTGGTTTTGAACAAACTGGACCTTGTTGTCGACACCCCCGATGAGCCATTGACGCTCGAACTTCTTGACCGGATCGACATTTCAGAGTTCAGACGAGTGGTCACGACTTCCGCGACAAAAAGCTGGGGTATCGACGACCTGCGAAACGCCATCGACGCTGCCGTAGTGCCGGTCACTCACAGTGATCAGGAAGAAACCGCCAACTCCACTCGCTGAATCAACAAGCCCCCCGACCTCGGAAGAAACAGAGAGCCCGTAATATCCTCCGTTCCTTGAGGGAGGGAGTTAGAGCATGTGCTGAGCCTGTCGAAGTGGGTGGGTGAAACGGGGCGTGGCTACCACTTCTATCTAATGGCAGGCTTGGCCTGGACCCGCGCCCAAAAGGGCACCCGTCTCCCCGCGGGGGAGCGGGGAGAGGACCACGAAACTACGTCGCACTATCCATGTTATGTAAAGTAAGGAGCGGTCCCGAGAAGCGATTCTCTGAAATCAATCACTTCCCTGCCAACCGAATGTGCGCCCGTCCACACATCGGCACTCGCATCGTGGGCGTATGCTGAACGAGTAGACGCTTACTCCGCCCATGGCCTGTTTTCGTGTACTTACGTGGAACCTCACGCCCCGCCACCCACTTAAAAATGAAATTCATCCCCCGGTCCGGCTCGCTCAAAATCTCATTCGCACTGCCAGTCGTTTTCGCCATCATGCTATTTGCGGTGGCCTGTAACAGCGCCGCCAACGATGACCCGGCCTCGAGGAATGAAGGACCGATCGTTCTCTCAGACGGCACCGTACCCACCGCGACGCCTCAACCTATTGCCGATGAGCCCGCAGCGGTTCCTGACGGCCTGGAAATCGTCTGGGAGACCTACTCGATACTGGTCAGGGAGTATGTGCTCAGGGATAAAATCGATCCCGACGTCCTGGCCGAGGCAGCCGTCATTGGCATGCTGAACGCCCTGGAAGACCGCTATACGTCTTACATTCCGCCGTCCACATACAAAATCGATCAGGCCGGTTTCCAGGGCAAGTTCGGTGGAATCGGCGCCCAGGTCGAGGCTGCACCTGACCGAAAGGGCGTGATCATCACCAGGCCGTTGCCAGACACCCCGGCCGAGAGGGCCGGCATCAAGGCGGGCGATAGGATCCTGGCTGTCGATGGCGAGGACGCGACGGGTTGGAGCGTACTCGAGGCTGTAAATAAGATTCGAGGTGAAGTAGGTACGCCGGTAATACTGACCGTGGAGCACGTCGGAAGTCTCGATCCAGTTGACATAACAATAATTCGGGCCACGATCGAAGACCCCAGCGTGAGGGTCCGTGACGTTGCCGACACGCCTTACGGCCGGATACGGATAACTCAATTCACTGCCGAGACCGCCCAGGAAGTCCGTGAAGGCGTACAGCAGTTGATCGACGATGGAGCAACCGGCATCATCCTCGACCTCAGGGGCAACCCGGGCGGCCTGCTTTCGGCAACCGTCGATGTGGCTTCTGAGTTCCTGACCGACGGTCTTGTGACCTACGAGGTGAATTCACGTGGCAACCGCGAGGACTGGAAAGTGAAAAAAGGCGGCCACTTCCCCGACATTCCACTGGTGACGCTTGTCGACAATTTCTCGGCGAGCGGCTCAGAGGTACTGACCGGGGCGCTCCAGGACCACGGACGCTCGGTGATTATCGGTACCAACACGTTCGGCAAAGGCAGCGTAAACCTGCTCCGGCCCCTTTCCAACGGCGGCGGCGTTTACCTCACCATCGGCCGGTGGTTCACACCGAACGGTCGCCTGATCGAAGAGATTGGCATTGACCCCGACGTGGTCATCGAATTCGATCGTGATTCGGTCGGCACCAACCCCCAGACCAGCGAAGGCGGCGACCCGCAGATCGAAGCGGCCATCAAGCAGCTCGATTTCCAGCTCGCCACGCTCGCGAGTGCCAGTTGATCCCGGCGTAAGCATCACCAACCCGCCCATCGCCATTCTGAACTCGCCTGCCCTGAGTACATCCTGAGCTTGACGCAGGGCCAAGCCGAATGGGATTCAGAATCGCGATCGACCGCACCCACCAACCAGACCAGCCAGAGCCCTGACGCACCCCGCACAGCCGCCTAACGTCGCACGGGTGCGGAACTCCCCCCCCTCGGCACGCCCGGCGACCGGCCCTGGTGTGCCCCGCGGAGCTTGCGCGGTCGGATTTGCTCACGCCAGTCATCTGGCAAGTACGGCCTCGGCACCCCCGGAGCCTACCGGTCCTC
>JADFLG010000095.1:8632-12150 GCA_022564545.1 Chloroflexota bacterium
ATACTACGGACCACTGGAGATCGGACTGCTCGACGAATCGATAATGAAAACAATTAAGACGCCAGTCAGGGTGTTACCAAGGTGCCCGGACTAAAGTGTTACCAGGGTGCCCGGTCGTACAGAGGGAGGGTAGATTGCGACGCGCGACCAAGTCGTTCGACGACGCCCGGAGCATCACGGGACTGTAGCGGTCGCCCAAGTGCGGCCTCGGCACGCCCGGCGACTAACGCTAAACTTGAGTCATGGCCGATTCGGATTCACAACGCGCCCTTGCGACAAATCGACGTGCCCGCTACGACTATTTCATCAAAGAAACGTTCGAAGCGGGAATGGTGTTGCTCGGCTCGGAAATAAAGTCGGCACGCGAAGGCCGGATCAACATTGCCGAAGGCTACGTCTACATCAAGGATGGCGAGGCCTGGCTGGAAAACGCCAACATCGCCCAGTATGGCCCGGCAGGCATTCACGGTCAGCACGACCCGGTGCGGCCGCGCAAGCTGCTGCTCAAAAAGAAGCAGCTCAAGTACCTGGACGAGCAGATTCACCGGGACGGCCTCACCGTCGTCCCGCTGAAGGTCTACATCAAAAACAGGGTTGCAAAACTGCTGATAGGACTTGCAAAGGGCAAGCGCCAGGCCGACAGGCGAAACACGATCAAAGAACGTGACGCAAAACGAGAGATCGACCGTGCAATGCGTTCACGCATGTAGGCGGTTCCTGCCAGACTCCGCCTCCTGAAACCTACCGCCAGAACATCACGAAATTCGCTCGTCTGCGAGAGTAAATATTGTCATCCCGAACTAGAATCGCTATCTCCAACTCCCGAGACGGAACGTGCTAACCCAACGGAATCCTGATGACTAACAGTTCAGCTTCGAGAAGCTTCTTTTCAAGCCGCACGGGACGCATCGTCGTCGCCATCGTAGTGATTGGAACTCTATTTTTTTTTGCTGTCGTGTCATCATTCAGCGGGCAATGGTCTTTCCTGCGCGGGTTCACCTTGCGTACAGCAGTAGACGTAATGGAAGCGGAATCACGGCCGTCAGACAGACTCCGAGTCGGGGTCGCCTCCTGCAACGCTGATCCCGAAGTTGTGTTGTTTCGAGAAACTGACGACGATGTTCAGATCAAAGTAGTTTCTTCCAAATGGCCCTTTCGAGGTGGCGCTGACGACTGCCAGGATGGAGTGATAGTCCAACTCCAACAGCCTTTAGGCGATCGAGTCGTAGTTGACAAACACACGGGACAGCCCGTCAACGTCAGGCGCGGAATGAGCGTGATTGAAGCGGAGTTGCGTTCCACAGACAGGCTCACACTCGTGTTCAACTGCAACACGGACGTCAGGTGGGTGCTGCGGCAGGAGACGGACATCGATGTGCAGGTTATGATGGTTGGCTTCGCCATTCCTTCCGCCATTGGTGATGTCTGCCGACAAATCGTTGAGTTTCGACTTAGAGAACCACTGGGAGATCGAGTAGTCGTTGACATGCACACCGAGCTGCCAGTGAGCGTCCGTACAGTCGACTGACCGTCGTATCAATAGAGAAATTCAGTGTCGCTTGAAATGCCAGGGCGCTGGTGACGACGAAGCCTGCTATCGTCGACCACAGGATCACACCGACCAGTCTCAGGTCACAGCAGGCAAGCCTCGATGATCTGTTTTTACAACTGGCAGGCTCGAATGAGCGCGGTGATGCGCAGGCTTAGAGTCTGCCTATCCAGACACCCTGAACTTAGTGCCCTGAGCCTCGAAGCAATCGGGATTTCAGGATCTCTCGAAGCGCATCATGCGACCGATCCAGCCAATCACTCCCCTGCCCTCTTATGAATAACCATTCACCCGTAGCCGATAATTTTTGGCTCTGGCCTGCCCCGCCGAGGGTCGATTGCAGCTAGCGACCAAGTCTCGATTCCGAATCGGGACGCCCGGAGCTAACGCCACGCCTCGGCACGCCCGGCGAACATGCTCTGGTGTGCCCCGCGGAGCTCGCGCGGTCGCCCGAGTGCGGCCTCGGCACGCCCGGCGACAAACGAAGTAGAATTAACGCTGACACTTGGGGACGCGTGGATTCGACAGGGAGATATCCGCTCGATCGCGGGCCGTGGCGCCGTGCACCACGTAAAAAGCGGCAAAAAAATAAACGGCGAACGAGAATTCGCTCTCGCTGCCTAAAGCGCAGTGACGTTCGACCTGACCCCGGCCTGGCGGGTCAGGATCGAGCGACGAAATGCCAGGCTGCGGTGTTCGGGTCGTTAGTGACGGACATCTAAGGCTTCTCTAACTGGTCGCCACTCTTGCCACGCCGACGGGGCGGGAGCGGCGACGAGAAAACCACCGACGGCTACGCTCGTAGAAGTCAAACCGGTACCCTCCCTGGACGGGGAGTTCGACTCTCCCCCGTCTCCACCAGGAACACAAAAACGCCCCGCTTTCAGCTTGAAAGCGGGGCGTTCTCATTGAAGGGTGTCAAAAACACCTGTTTATGAGAACCCGGTTTCACTCGTAGATCGGTGAGAGTGAAAATCACCCTACCTTTTTGAGATGGCAAAGGTTGCGGTCTATACCCGACGATTGAGACCGTGCTTATCGCTCCGCCATGACCCGGCATATCGCCCAGCTGACGAGCACTCGATCCGTGCCATCCCAAAGTGGAAACGCCGAACGATAGCGGCCACCCGGTGACGGCGCGAGATCGGTACGGACTTGATTGTTCGTCGCAGCTATCTGTGCGGGACCGACTAGGCCTGAATTTGCTGCAGTAGGCTGGAAGTTTTCCACAAACACTGGGGTGTCGATAAGATCAATCGCGCCACCAAGCTCAGGGTGGTCGAACGGCCTGACGATGGTCATCACGCGTCCATCGGCTGTCTCGCGAGCACTCAGGAACTGAACTTCGGTCCCATTCGTGCCGGTCAGATGACTTTCAGCACCGTAGAGCAATTGCAGTTCGGTGCCGTCGGGATTCATCGTATATAAATGAATACCGTTGACCCCCGGGGCATGATCCCAGCGGCTGAAGAGGACACGGCCATTATCGAGCACCGAAGGATCCAGGTCGTGACTCTGATTAAAGGAAATCTGGTGCATGTCGCTGCCGTCTATATTCATGACATGCAGCAAGAACGCTGATTCGCTGCGATCCTCATCCTGGGCTTCAAACTGGGGTTTGTTTTCATTCAATAGGACAGCTTTTGATTGGCGCTGCCGGGTCGATGAGAAGATGACGCGGCCGTCCGCAAGATAGTACGGCCAAATATCGTGGCCGGCTTCCGCCGTAATGTCAGGCGTGATGACTCGCACCAGCGTATCGCTAGAGATATCGTATTCCCAGATGTTCCAGGTTGGTTGCTCGTCATCAGCCAGATTGGGATCGAATGGGCCGCGCATCGCGAACAGGACTCTGCTACCGTCGACGGAAATCTCGACGCCCATGACATCACCCAGACCCTGGGTCTCACGTATCGTGATGTTGCTCTCGATGGCCGTGGGCGAAGCGCGTTCCCGCATATACAAATCG
>JADFLG010000009.1 GCA_022564545.1 Chloroflexota bacterium
ATCGTCTCCGTCATGGTGCTCAAAGAGGGGTGGGATGTTCGCAATGTCACGACAATCGTTGGACTGCGAGCGTATTCCGCGAAGAGCAATATCCTGCCGGAACAGACCCTGGGTCGTGGCCTCCGGAAAATGTATCCCGGTGAGGTGGAAGAATACGTCAGCGTAGTTGGCACGGACGCTTTCATGGAGTTTGTAGAGTCGATTCAGGCCGAGGGCGTGGAGCTTGAACGCAAGCCCATGGGCGAAGGTTCAAAACCGAATGCTCCACTTGTTATCGAAGTCGATAACGAGAATCCCGACAAGGATTTGGATGCGCTCGACATTGAGATTCCGATCTTATCGCCACGCATTTACCGCGAGTACAAGAATCTAGTAAACCTCGACGTGACTAAACTCGACCACCAGACCGTCGCTTACCTGAATTTCACCGAAGAGGAACAGCGAGAAATTGTCTTCAAGGACATCACTACCGGTGAGGTGACGCACACAACTGTGCTTGATAGCGCCGGCATGGCTGATTATCGAAATGTGCTCGGCTACTTCACGCAGACGATCATGAAGGAGCTACGGCTCGTCAGCGGTTATGACGTGCTTTACGGGAAGGTCAAGACCTTCACACAGGAACACCTGTTCGATCGACCGGTGCAACTTGATGACTCGAATACCTTGCGTAACCTGTCGGAGATTGCGGCCACCAAAACGCTGATCGAAACGCTCAAAAAAGGTATCAATGCGCTTACCGTGCAAGACAGGGGCGGCGCCGAAATCCGTGACACGATCAAACTGCGCCAGGTACGCCCATTCGTCGCGAAAGATCAGGCTTATATCGTCCCGAAGAAGAGCGTATTCAACCGCATTATCGGTGATAGCCGCTTGGAGTTGCTTTTTGCAAATTTCCTTGAGGATTGCGGTGATGAGATCGTTTCATACGCGAAAAATTACTTCGCGGTGCAGTTCAAGCTGGACTATGTGAACGCCGATGGAAACATCTCAAACTACTATCCAGACTTTATCATCAAGAAAAATGACTCCGAGACTTTCATCGTGGAGACGAAGGGTCTTGAAGATCTTGATGTTCCCTTGAAACTTCGGCGGCTCAAACAATGGTGTGAAGATATAAATCACGCCCAAAGCGATGTGACCTATGATTTCATCTACGTTGATGAAGACAGCTTTAAGAAATATTCGCCAAAGTCTTTCTCTGATCTAACTGCAAGCTTCCTTGAGTACAAAGGTGAATCGGTTGGGGTGACCTGATTCCTGGAAGCCGATTCCACTATCACTTCCGCTTCTTCTGCGGGCGTTCGGCTTCGAACTGTTCGTGCGGCGGCACGTCTTCGCCGATGATGTAGAGCCAGACATAGGCGCCCATATCGCCCAGGAACTTGAACTGTTTCCTGAGATCTCTCACGAGGTCCCAGAAACTGTCGTGCGACCTGAGGTATTTCTGGAACGTGCCGTACTCTTCGTCGAGCTCTATCATTCGGCGTGCATTATCGGTTATCGCCTGCAGCTTCCTCCGGTTGCGAATGACCCTCGTATCGTCGGCCAGCGCATCGACGGCCATCTCGTCCATCGCGGCAACGGCGCCAATCTGGAAATCGTGAAACGCCTCCCTGGTTGTGGGCCACTTCGATTCGACAACCTTCCACGACATGCCGCTCTGAAAGACCGACTTGCTCATGATCTCCAGGTAATCGTCCAGATTCTTCGGCACTATCTTTTTGGGAGCTTCGGTGACCGGCATAGCATTTCCTTTCAGGTCCCCGTTTGAATTGCCTGGAATTGACCACTTCTGGCAAATCCAGGATTCTCCGGATCCCAGTTCAATCCGCAATCACGCCTGAAAATGCGAAGATTACTCTGTTCAAGTGCTGTTCACTAACTCGCAACGACCGGCCACCAATGATCCAGACCTCAATAGCGCCAGATATCAAGATTATCGAGAACGAGTTTAATCGGCAGATCGCCGACGGAATGCATTCGTGCGCGACTCTCGCCGTGTTCAGGGGCGGCAAGCAGGTTGTCGATATCACGCGGGGTGCACGGCACGCCCGACCGCTGTTCAGAGTGTTCTCAATGGGCAAGCCGCTGGCCGCAGCAGTGTTATGGCGCTACAGGGCACGCGGACACTTCGACTGGGACACCCCGGTTGCAGAGTTCTGGCCGGAGTTCGGAACGCGGGGCAAGTCGAGGATCACGATCGCCCACGTCCTGTCACACACTGCCGGATTGCCGTCGCACTTCCACATCCCTGTTGACGACTACACCGACTGGGGCCGTGTCATATCCCATATCGAGGACATGACGCCTGAAACCGAGCCCGGGTCGACCGTCCACTATCACTCCAGGACTTTCGGCTGGCTGGTCGGCGAGATCGTGGCCCGGGTTTCAGGCCTTTCGTTCGACGAGGCGTTCGCGCGCGAGGTCACGCTCCCACTCGGGCTCAAGAACACGTCGTTTACTGTTGAACCCGCCGACTTCGGCAGGGTTGTGCCGCTCGAGGTTGCCGACGATTGGGAAGACAAGAACTTCGCCGCCGAAATGAACGTAGCGCTCCACCACCAGGTGATGCTGCCGTCGGGCTCTCTCATAACGACCGCCCACGACGTTGCGAAGTTCTACTCGGCAATTTCGGGCCACGGCAAGATAAACGGAGTCCCCTGGCTGCCCGAAGAAATCATCGAACAGGTGACCACGGTGCGGGCAGAAGGCCCCGATGCCGCTTCAGGCAACTACTCACGCATAGGACTTGGCGTCCGCCTTCCATCCACGCCACCCAACCAGTATGCAAGCGCCAACGACCACGATACGGCCGGTCATGGCGGAATGGGCACATGCTCGGGATGGGCCAGCCTGACCGGCAACGTTTCAGTCGCTTACATCACGAACCGTTTTCAGCTTGAAGAACCGAATAAGCGGCGGCTTCATGGAATGTCGCTGGCGGTGAGGAAATCGCTCGGCATAGCGTCAACTCCGCTGGCAGCACCGTCAGAACCCTCGGTAGGGGGCAGGCAGCAGTCAAACAAGCAGGGCAGCCCGGACCGGGTCCAACGATCATGGCCGGGCGAAGACTGGCAGGTTGCCGAACCGGAGGAACTTGGATTTGACCGTGACAGACTGGCCGGGGCTGCAAGATTTCAGGCCGAAGATGCCGACGGCAAGCCTTACAGAATCCTGGTCGCCCGCCAGGGGGAAATAGCTGCCGAATGGAATTTTCGCGTCGATCCGCTCGAAAAGGCCAGGCAGGCATCCGCTTCCAAGTCGACTTTTTCGTGCGTCCTCGGAATCGCGGTGCAAGAAGGGGTGATCGCCTCTGAAAACGACCGGGTTGCCGACTACTACCCGGAAATGCTCGATATCGCACCCGGCCAGGGACCCAAAGAGGGCCGACATGCCTTTCCCGAGAACGACGGCATCACGTTCCGTCAGCTCATCGGCAACACGTCGGGATACATGAAGCCCGGCGAAGCTCCCGGCAGGGTGTTCAACTACCAGACATTCGGGATGAACGTCCTGACCCACGCCGTCGCATCGGCCTACAACCTCTACAAGACCTCTGAGCCGGAACGCGGCGCTGGCTTCGGGACACTCACCGAGTGGAAAGTACGAAATCCCATCGGGGCCACGTGGTCATGGGAGTACAAAAACTTCGACCTGCCCCCCGAGGCCCGGACCGACGTTTTCGGATATTTCACCGGGTACCGGATGGCCCCGCGCGACATGGCGCGCCTCGGCTGGCTCTGGCTGAACCGCGGCAACTGGAACGGCACCCAGGTGGTGCCCTCCGATTGGATCGACAAAGCGACGAACGTCTCGTCTGAAATCCTCGAAAACGAACCGGAAGAGCGCCATGTCTACGGCCTCGGGTTCTGGTGCAACGACCGGGGACAAATATGGCCCGATCTCCCGCGGGATTCGTTCGCAGCAAGCGGCGCGGGCAATCAGCACACCTGGGTTTGCCCGAGCCTCGATCTTGTCGTAGTCCAGTCGCCCGGCACGTATCCATCACGAGGTGCCTTCGATTCGCCCGAGCAGGTCGGGTTCCGCAGGGCAATGCAGGGCCTTCTGGGCAGAATCGCCGAATCTGTCACGTGACGGTTCCGGCAGCGACACAGATCAACGCGAAAACCGTTCGCAGGCACATCTCGAACCAATCACGGGTTACTGGTAAGCTGCGGGGCATTAACTAAGTTCGCGCCCGACAAGATCGCACCAGGCAAGTTGGCGCCCGAGGACAATAAATGAATGATCCATTCTTTGCGCTGAGCATCGCGGGGGGACGAGGCGAGAGGCTGCGCCCCCTGACCGACAACCGCCCGAAGCCAATGGTCGAAATCAACGGCAAACCGATCATCGGCTACCAGGTCGACTGGATGAGGGCACAGGGAGTCACCGACGTGGTGTTCCTGTGCGGCTACATGGGTGAGATGATCCAGGACTACTTCGGAGATGGAACGGAGCACGGAATCACGGCCCATTATTCGTTTGAAGAATCTCCGCTCGGTAGGGGCGGTGCGATCAAGCAGGGCCTGTCACTGGTCCCCAAAGACGCCAGGTATGTTCTGGTCGCCAACGGGGACGTGATCACAAACCAGCCGCTTGCTCCGATCGCCGAGCTGCACGAGAAGACCGGGGCGATGGGAACGATGATGCTGGTCCCGTACCCGAATCAGTACGGGGTGGTGGAATCGGACGATCAAAACGTTGTGACTCGGTTCATAGAAAAGGGCAGCCTCCCGTTCTGGATCAACGCTGGCGTGTACCTGTTCGACCGTCAGATCGAATCGCTGCTTCCGGATATTGGCGATCACGAAACGACCACGTTTCAGGATCTTGCAAAACAGGGGCGTCTGGCCGCGTATCGCTCGGAAATGGCATGGACCAGCATAGAGAGCGCGAAGGACCTCAGCGATATAACCAACCAGATTCGTGAGGGCCGGCTGACGCTGGCCGAGTCTTAGACACTGTCTCAAAACCCCTTCTCCCCGAGGAGAGGGGTCTCGTGCCCGGGACAGGGCCAGGTCCTAGTCAGACTCTGCGAACAACTTCAAAAGGTCGTGCCGCGAAATCATACCGACTGGTTCGCCGTCGACGAGCACCGGTAAGTGGTGTACGCCGGAACCGATCATAAGTTTCGCTACATCGGCCAGGTGCGTGTCGGGGCCAACCGTTTTCATGTCCTTTTGCATTGCGTCGCCAATCAGCGTGTTGCGGGCGTCGCGAATGACTTCTTCGATGTTCTCAGGGTCGCCCAGCTCGCTGCCCAGGATGCGCAGCACTGACTGGCGAAGGTACGGCAGCACTGATTCTTCCGGCAGGTATCTCGACTCGGACAACAACCCGGCGAACTTGCCCTCGGCATCGATGACGACGAGCGAACCAATGTTTTTTTCGAGCATTTGTGCAGCGGCTTCAGAAACGGGCCTGTCGGCGGCAATGGTCACCACCGGTGAGGTCATAATTTCGCTTGCCAGCGTGGTGCGCATAAATCCTCTCGTGTCCCGCGTTGAGCCCTGCGTCGGACCACATAATTTATGCAGACAACTATAACGCCGGGCGCTTTGGACAACAGGTAAAAATAAGTGGGGCCCCGGTACAACCAGGCGAGTTGCGATCAGGCAGGCTGAAGGGCCAGCGCCTGGCGTGCGAACCGGGCAACCTTGATGGACGCTACCGCGATGTTCTCCGAACTGGTATCCACGGTAATGTCGTACAGGTCAGGGTCGTCGGGTCGTGCGCCATGTACGTCGCCGAAGTACTCTCGCTGAAGCTTTTCACGTCGTCCGATAGCCTGTTCAGCGTCCGCCACCGACTTCAGCCCCTCGCGCTTCATTACTCGCTGCACGCGGTCGTCCCACGTTGCGAAGACCCCGACCTTCAGCGCCGTCCGGTCTCCCGCCTCGAGACACCCTGCCCGGTGCACCAGGACCGCCCTGCCGAGTTCAAACAGACTATCAACGCTCAGGGTCTCAGATTCCGAGGAGGCTGTAACGTGGGCAATCGTCGGGCCTTCACTGTCCCACGTAAGTGGAAGAAGAAGTTCCTGCGGCACATTGAAATATGGGTCGCCGGCCGCGTTTCCAAGAGCAAATCCTGAAACGGCACGCTCAACCAGCGTCCAGAACCGGTCGACAAATCCTACGGGTGCACCTTCATTGGCCTTGAGCACGGCCCGTGGCAGGGCAAGCCGGTCGACATAGTCGAAGTCGAACATCCGCGCCACACGCCTGCCCAGTTCGGGGGCCCCGGCGCCAATCTGTCCATCAACCGTGATTACCGACATTTCAATCACCCTTGCTCTCTTTCGAGTGCCGGTCGGCGTCCTCATCCGAAAACTCCAGCGAGGTCCTGAAAAGCTGCCACATTGAAACCGCATTCTCGCCCAACGGGTGTGCCGATGGGTCGAACAACCACCTCGTGACCGCCGACTGGATCATTCCAAAGAAGATCATTGCCGCCGCACCGGGCGAAACGGTCCGGTCAATCTCTTCCCTTTCGATTCCCTGCGAGATGATCTCGGATACCAGCGAAAGGTACTTTTCCACCAGACGACGACCGGCGGATCGCACCCGCGGCTGGTCGAACTGGGCAGCCTGGGCAACGACAACAAACGATATCCCCTGCCGGAGTTCGATATACGAAACGTGAAGCTGGAGTATGTGCTCCAGGCGCTCCAGCGCATGGCGGTCGGACCGGGTTGCACGAGAAATCGACTGGAACAGCGACTCTTCGACCTCCTGGAGAAGAAGCAGGATGACCTCTTCTTTTGAGGCGACGTGCCGGTATATCGCTGCCTCGGTCACCCCGACCTTTGACGCCACTGCCCGAATGGTCAGCGCGTCGACACCGCCGCTCGCGATCAGTTCGCGCGCCGCCTCAACGATCTGTTGCTGACGTGTCTGGTGGTCTAGTCGGATGCGAGTCGCCATGGCGTTGAACCAATCAACCTGCGGTTGGTGCGTATATGTTAGTCATCGTTCACATACTTGGCAACTGAACGACGACCGGCAGGTAGTACCACCGAACCGGGTATCGGGGGAACAGCGCACTCTCGTGGTTGCACCGCTGCTTCCGACGGCGAATACCGCCGAAGTTATTATGTCCAGGCGTCTTCACAATCTGATCTAAACGCGAAGCGGCCCCGATTCAACCGGGGCCGCTTGCGAAGTTCCAGAGTTCCCAGAGCTAAGAGTCAGGTCCTAAGAACCGTCACCGGGGTCTTGAAGGTACTTCAGCAGGTTGCTATCGGGGTCGAGTATGATCGTGGTCTGCGAATCCATGAACACCCTGTAGGCTTGGAGCGACCGCCGGAAAGCGTAAAACTCCGGGTTCTTGCCGAGCGATTCGGCGAGAATGTTGATCGCTTCCTGCTCAGCCTCACCACGCAGGAGCGCCGCCCGACCCTGTGCGGTCTCGAGAATGATGTTGATACGGCGATCGACATCAGCACGGATCTCGGAATCTCGCTGCGTACCTTCAGCACGCAACCCGCTGGCGATCCGCTCACGCTCGGCTTCCATTCGTGAGAAGACGCTTGTTTCGATGTCGGGCGGGAAGTCCGCTCGCTTTATTCGTACATCGATGATTGTGATCCCCAGTGACTCCCGGACATTTATCGCATACGCAATGGAGAATCCTGCCAACTCTGGTGGATTCGGGTTCAATTCGAGAAGCGCCAGCTCGTTCGGGGTGGCGGCTCGTCCGGGTTCATCGTCGTCGGGGGTTTCGTCGATCGCGACCCTGACAAACGGATGAGACAGCGAAAGGTAGTCCTTGACATCAAGGAACTGAGAGAACAGACCGGATCGTGAAATCTCGGACCAGTTACTGGCCGCGGTAACCCGGCGCATGATGTCTTCGCGTGTCTCCGCGATAACTTCGGACTGGAGATCGCGGGCAACTTCCTGCCGGAGTTGAGTATTGACGATATCGCTTACACGGGCATCAGCGCTCGCTTCATTTCTGAGGGCTTTGAAGAAGGTAAGCGGTTCAATGATCTTGTACCGCGCATACGAGTCGATCACGAGGTTTCGCTTGTCTGCGGTCAGCATGGAAGCCGTAGTTACATCCACACGGAGCAGGCGTTTGTCGAACTTGGTCACCTCCTCGACGAACGGCGTCTTTACCTGGAGTCCCGGCGAGGTGTGCTGCCGCTTGAACTCCCCGAACCTGGTCACAATCGCCATTTGGGTTTCATCGACCACAAACAGCGTCTGCGGAACCACTATCACGACCGCCACGATGATGATAATCAGCGGAATGGTGAGCTTGCTCATTACTGACTCCCTCCCGCTCCGATGATGGTCCCTGCGCCTGGCATAGAGCCATCGAGCGGCAAGAACGGCAAAACCGAGGAATCGGAAAGAATGAACTTCTTGATTCCGGGCAATATATCTTCCATTGCCTCAAGATACAGCCGCTGACGAGTGACTACAGGCGAATTCAGGTAACCCTCAAGGATGGCCTCGAAACCGTCGGCCTCACCCTGCGCCCTGGCTATGCGACCTGTTTTGAAACCTTCAGCGGCTTCGGTAACTTTCGCCGCCTCACCAATGGCTTTCGGAATTTCCGCTGCCTGGTAGGCCTCGGCCAGGTTGATCAGACGCTCCCTGTCTTCACGTGCACGCACAACATCTTCGAATGCCGACTGCACCTCAAGCGGCGGGTTGACGTTCTGCAACAGGACTACCTGCACGTTAATTCCCGTCTCGTAAGTGGCAGCCAATTCCCGCATCTTGAAGAGGACGTCCGTCTGGACCTGTTCCTTCTCGGTCGTAAGCACGTCGTCGATGTTTCGTGCACCGACAACCTGTCTCAGGGCCGTTTCAGCGATGTCTCGAAGTGTCCTTCCGTCAGGGCTGCCGGGCGGGATGCCACGATCTGGATCTCCGGGGTCGTCGACCTTGGTTAAGAATTTTTCCAGGTCAGTGATGTTGTATTGAATCACTGCCTGTACGTCGACGATATTCACATCGCCCGTAATCATCAGCGATTCGTTGGTCACCGACTGTGCAACGGTGAACCCGTCTGCGCCAGACCGGAAGCCAAGCTCAAGACGCCGCGTGGTGGTGACAGCTATAACGTCGCGTCTGCCAATCGGGCCCGGGTAGTACCAGTGCAGACCTCCCGATTCAGTTCCAGTGATCTTCCCGAATGTGCGGAGCACCGCTTGCTCGTCGGGACCGACCGTGTAGAAGCCGGTCGCCGCCCAGATGATCGCAATCACAACCAACGCTGCTAAGATCAACCCGGCCACACCGCCCCCGCCGATGCCGATGCCGGGTAATTTCGGTATCGACGCTCGCAGCCGCTCTATGATCTCCTCGAAATTGAGTTGAGTCTGTTCTTGCTGCGGTGGCCGATACATCTTGTTATCGGCAACCTGCCCGTCTTCAGTTGACGCCGCCATCGCATCTCCTCGCACCGGCCTGTCAATCAAGCCGGTACGTTGTCTAGTGTTCGGTTGCTCGCCCTGCAAACATCCAGGCGTTTGCCGGGCATGCCAGTAAATTCTCACTGGCCCATAATCGGGCCGTTCTCAGTTACAACAGGCAAGTATACCGACGGAACGCCCAATTTTCGGTCAATCGCACGCGAGTCAGGTTATTACCGGGTCGATTTCGCCGAATTACTCGCTTTCTTCGAGTTCTATTCCCCGCTCGACAAGCAGCTGTTCAAACTCTCTGTACGTTCCCAGGGGCCTCAACAGCTTCACCAATTCGCCGACTGTTTCGACCTGCTCTCGCAAATCCCACAGATACCTCGCGATCGGGCTGGTCGACGACGGGCTCTCCGCGTATGTGCCGTGAAACGCGAAATATGCCTGGTTGATCTTCCGAATCGTGTGACCGTGGTCCAGCAACTCGACCCTGCGAGACTCCATGTAGGCCTCGGCGGCGTCGATCGACCCCTCTTCCAACAACTCGTCAGTGCGACTGCGGGTCTCGACCATGAACCGGTTGAAATCAAAGGCGTCAGGGTCCGCAACGTCGTCTGACGTGCCGGTATCGTCTGGCAGTTCGGGTGACACGATATTGGATACAGCGGTTTCAGGCCGGGTCGGCGCGACATACGGTTCACCCGTAATCTCCGAATAAACCCTCAACCCTACTTCCCGGCCAAATATGTCGGCCAGGGTCTCGTTCATCGACCTGATATCACCGCCATCGAAGTACGCCCTGCCAAGCGGGTTAAATACCAGGTACGCGTGCAGCCATTCATGGGCGGCGACATTGAGCAGCCGCTTGAGACCTGTGGTCGGAATCACGGTGGGATAGCTTGCGAGCCCGCCGGTTTGAAGAACAATGGCGGATACATCTTCGAGCTCGGCAAGTTCGCTCTCGATCCTCCTTATGTCCTCAACTGAAATATCGGGATCTATCAGCACGTCCTCATCACGCCGTATCACGTCCCGGGGCGATGTCACGAGCAACTTCGGGGGGCTGTCGATACGGAAGTCCACTGGCGGCCAGACAAACGAGCTGACCAGATCGACCGCGTCCGACCGTAGCGCGTCGGCAACAGCCTGTTCAAGAAATTCCTCGATACCGTCCCGCAGGCTGTCCCGTTCGGCGATCAGACGATCAACTTCGGCCCTGGCATCGGAAATTTTGCCTCGACCGGGACCGTTTTCCGAAATGGCGCCGCTCAGCAGGTCTTTGGCCTCCCGTAATTCGTCGACCAACACGACATAACGGTCCAGCGCCCTGCGCCGGTCGGCTTCACTCGTGGGCGTCCACGGGAGCGCCGTCCAGGCCCGGTGTCCCCACTTTGCGAAGAAATTCTCGAACTCCCACGAAACCAGCCCGTAGCTGTAGTCGAGAGAAACCGCACCGGCCGCGGTGTCCGACCGTCGGTCGCCATCAGGGACGAGCCAGTTCAAGAACAGCACCGTTACGAGAAGGGCGATAAACACTCGCCTCGACCGGCGCCGGAGCGGCATGGTCGCCAACCACACAAGGGAGTTGAACGCAACCAGCAGCAGTGAACCGGCGGTCCACGCAAATATTCTTTGCAAACGGGAAATGAGCAACTGACAGTCTGCCCGGTCTACCTGCCTGCGCCGCGAGCGCACGAATACATGCAGACAGTGCACGCGCAGGAACCAACTATGGGGAGCGTATTAAAGTTATACGTCGCACATGCCCGCATAGGACTGACGGGAATCGAAGCCGGGCCGCGGTTTAGAAGCAGCAGGACTCCTGCGCGTTGTTTGCCGGGGCCGCGCCAGCCAGGTCTGCGCGGGCGGCGTTAACTGGTTGGGCGGGCCCAGAGCGTTTCGTACTGTTCACCCATGATCAACTGGGCCAACTCGCGTCGTTCCAGGCGAATCAACTCTTCGAACGCCCGTTCCGAAGCTTCAACCGCCTCCGGGTAACCCGTAGCTTCGATTCGTGCGACAACTTTGCCCCAGAGTCCCGAAGACTTCAGTGCACCGACATACCCGACCCACGGGATGGCCAGGATGTCCTGCGGCCGTGGCAAGGCCGGTCGCATGCGCTTGATGGTGCGGAGCCGGTCGGCGATCGAACGCGCCATCGGCATCACTCTCACCAACGGCGGCTCGCCTTCTTTCGCTCTGACATCGATCACAACGGACTGGCCGAACTTCGGAAAGAAAACGGCCATCACCTCGGCGTTCTCAATAAACTTGAAGACGCCGTCCACGCCGTTACCGTAGCCAAAATCCAATTTATCGCCTCGCGTTTCCAAAAACTAACGACGCTCTTTAGCTGCCCCGTGACCGGCCTCGGTCTGCGGGCCTTCGGGCGGCCAATATCCAGCTTACAACCTGTTTACGCTTTCAGGTCGCGGACAGTGGCAAGAAATGAGGGGAGAACTTTCTCCCAATCACCAACCACGCCGAACCTGGCTTCCTTGAAAATATTCGAGTCGCCATCCTTATTTATCGCCACAATAGCACGTGAGCTCGAACATCCCGCCATGTGCTGGCTGGCTCCAGAGATTCCGACGGCTATATAAACGTCGGGACTGACAGTTTTGCCCGTAAGGCCCACCTGGTGCGAGTGATCGATCCATCCCGCATCGCACGCCGCCCTTGAAGCACCCACCGCCCCACCCAGCACATCGGCAAGATCGGCAAGGACGCTGAACGGCTCTGGGCCTCCGAGTCCACGACCGCCGCTTACCACGACATCGGCATCTTCCAGCCGGACACCCTCTCGCGTTTCGGCAACGGTATCGGTCACCACTATTGGTCTGCTCTCCAGCGAGTCTGAAACGAACGGTTCGACGGTAGGCGTACCTGTGCCGGCGCCCGCCTCAAACGCACCCGCCCGCAGCGTTACGACGACCGGCAATGAAGCAATTTCGAACTCGGCAAGCGCACTGCCGCCGTAGACCGGACGTGTAACGCCAACCGTGCCAGCCACACCTGCCTCGTTCGATATCTCGACACAGTCAGGGGCGAAAGCCGCGCCAATTCGGAATGCCAGCCGCGCCCCTACCACCGACCCAAAGTCGGTCTTGCCAAACATCACCAGGTCTGGACCGCTCGACGAAACAAGTGCCGCGAGGTCGGCGGTGACCTGATCGTAAATTCCGTTATCTGCCGGATCGATCGGCGAAATCGTCACGACACTGTCGACCGGCAGCGACGTGACAGATGCCGGCGCATCGCCGGCGATGACAACGGTCACCTGTGCGTCTTTTAGCCCGTTTGCGGCCGTAATCGCCTGGTGCGTCGCCTGCCCGATCTCGCCCCGGTCGTCGCGCTCCGCGACAAGAAGTACCGTTGTCATCAGATCAGCTTCTCCTCACGCAACCGCAAAGCAAGCTTTCTGCCCGCATCGGCCTCGTCATCACCCTCGATCAACTCGACCTGACGATTCGACTCCGGCACGTACAGCCGCCTGAGTTGCACTTTTGGAGCCAGGTCGTCCGTTGAAAGACCAATGTCGGCCAGCGAAAATATCTCCGGCTGCTTGCGGCTCGCCTGCATAATCCCCCGCAGGTTCGGGTAGCGAGGTTCACCGATTTCGTTCGTTATCGTCAAAACCGAGGGAATCGGCGCTGTGATGACCTGGTAGCCATCGGGGATGACCCGTTGCAGTTGAACTGTATCACCGTTCATTTCGAGTTTCTGAACAAGGGAAACCAGCGGCAGGTCCAGCACCTCGGCGAGGCCAATAGTTACGTGGGCCTGGTCCCAGTCTGACGCCTGCCGACCGCCCAGAATAAGATCAAATGGGCCATCCTTCTCGATAGCCGCAGCCAGCACCCTTACTGTTGCCGCCGAATCGAGTTTGTCCAGTTCCGGCTCATCGACCAGCACCAATCGGTCTGCACCCATTGCCAGCGGCTTCTTCATGGCGTCCATGACGAATCCGGTGCCGACCGAAAGCAATGTGATCTCAACGTCTGCGCCCGCATCGCGTAACTTGAGTGCCGCCTCGACCGCGTTAAGGTCGAACCCGTTGACCACCGGCGGGACGCCGGTTGGCGGAATCACGCTGTTGGTCGATTCATCGACCTTGAACTGCGAGGGCGGCGTTTCAGGGTCTGGGACCTGCTTTGCAAGGACAACGATTCGGACTGTCAATTCAAGTTTTCCAATTTCCAATACCAAAAATCGCTTTTTCTGAACGGCCTCTGAACACCAGCGCACCGAACAAATAATGAAATTCGCGGTACCACACCGGTCGGTATTCGAGTAGCGGCCTATAACATTACCGACCAATCTCCTGACGCGCTCGCCGTAGCGCTGCACGAAACCCATCGGGTGCATGCGACCCGCATTGCCGATCTATAACCCTGAGGGCGAGTTCACAACGTTGAAATCCGTAATTGCAGCCGCACAATTGCTCGGTGTCGACCTCGACTCCGGCCAGCAGGCCCAGTTTCAGCGGTTCGGGGAGTTAATCGAACTGCGGAGCAAGCAGTTCAACCTGACCGGAGCCAGGACCTGGGACCGAATCCGGGAAGAGCTTTTCATCCGTTCCCTCAGAATCCTGTCTCCCGCGGGTGGCAGCGTTACGACGCCTGAATGGTTCGCAGGAAAACGAGCCATCGACGTGGGTACGGGTGCGGGGATTCCGGGCATTGTGATGAAAATTGCATTGCCCGAACTTCAGATAACCCTGCTCGACTCGGTCCTGAAAAAAACAGACTTCCTGGAGGAAGTGGTCGAGGAACTCGGGCTGGAAAATGTTGTGGTCGTAAACGGTCGTGCTGAAGAACTGGGGCAATCGCCGGCACACCGCGAGGTTTACGATCTCGTGATCGCACGGGCGGTCGCTCAGCTCGCAGAACTCGCGGAACTAACAATTCCGTTCGCAAACATAGGTGGCACAGTGATCCTCCCGAAAGGCGCCAGTGCTGACGTAGAAGCCGAGGTGGACCAGGCCGCCGCCGCCGCTGAAATTCTGGGAGCCGCGCCCGCTATAACGCTTCAAGTCGACCGACCCGGCAGTTCACCGCCGGACCATATGATCTACTGGATGAAAATTTCTCCAACACCGGGCGAATTTCCTCGCAGAGTCGGTGTCCCCCACCGATCTCCCCTGTTAGAACTTAACGGCTAGAACATAACGCTTAGAACAGAATTCCTCGGACAGAATTTCCTGAAACAACTCTGACCCGCTCTGGAATAAATGACCCGGACACCCCAACAACACGGCCAAACGCCAGAACCGGAACCAGGCACTGCCCCTGGCCCTGGCGCGACCCCGGACGCTGGCGTCCTGAACGTGGCGGCTCTCCGTCGACGCGTACTGTCGCTGCCTACTCTGATCGCGGCTGTGCTCGGAGCAGCACTGCTCGGTTTCGCCCTCTGGCGCATATTCGACTTCGCGTGGGCCGACGTATGGGTCAACATAAAGGGCATCCACGTCGGAAAATACCTGCTGGCGATGGTTCTCTACTACCTGAGCTTCTGGTTCCGCGGGCTTCGCTGGCGGCTACTGGCCAGGACGGCAAACATCGGCGGCAGCAGCGGCAAAAACGTCCCCGGCACGATAACGCTGTCCGGAATCATCCTGATGGGTTGGTTCGCCAATTCCGTGGCGTTTATGCGACTCGGTGACGCGTACAGGGGATGGGTACTATCGCGCGAATCTGGCGGCGACTTTCCATCGAGCCTTGGCACTGTTCTCGCCGAACGTGTGCAGGACATGGCCGCAGTCCTGATTCTCGTACTCATTGCCGCGGTCTGGATCACGGTCGAAGGCGATTCAAAAGTACCGGGCTGGGTGGTGTTCGCAGCGTTTGTACTGGTCGCTATCCTGATCCTTGGGCTCCTGGTAATGCGTTTGGCCGGGGAGCGGCTTTCACGTCTGCTCCGGCGACTGGCAACGCTGGTAATGCGATTGACCGGTGGGCGGATCTCACGTCGATTCCCCGATCGAATTGAATCGGCCTACGTCGACTTTCAGCGGGGAACGCTCGATAGTTTTTCCGGACGCGCAATTCCGCCCCAGCTCGCGCTCGGAGTCGTTGGCTGGTTGCTTGAAATTGCCCGCTTCTATTTTGTTGCCGACGCGATGGACATAGAAATTTCGTTCGGCATCGTAATGTTCGCAGCGCTTGCGAACGCGATGCTGACGACGATCCCAACACCGGGAGGGTTCGGGTTTGTGGAGGGTGGGTTGACCGGACTGCTGATCCTGTTTGGACAGAGCGATTCCGACTCGATCAGCCTGGTTGCAGTCGACCGGACTATCAGCTGGCTCAGCGTCGTGCTGTTTGGCGGAATCCTGTTCGCAGTGTGGCACGCCGTCAAAGCGAAGAACTCCGGTACCATCTCGCCTGCGACCTCAGATTGACTCCGCCGGGCCGTCCCTGGCGTGCCCCGCGGAGCTTCCTGTGCGCCCAAGTGCGAATGCACGCCCGGCGCTAAACGCCCAGTCGCTGCGCTAAGATCGTAGCGCCGGGCCGGTTCGATCAGGCGATCTGGTGATTTGGAAATCTGGCGCTCGGGTAAAAAGGTGAATACACATGGCCGAAAAGAAGCGTGTGCTCGTGACCGGACTCAGCGGCCTGGTCGGGACGGCTTTACGCAGTGAGTTCGAAGAGCGGTACGAGCTATCGTCGTTGTCCCGTTACGGTACCGGCGGAATGGATGATTCTCACAACTTCAAGGGCAACATTGCCGAACTCGACACGATAATCCCTGCGTTCGAGGGGCAGCACACCGTTGTTCACCTCGCGGCCGACCGCAGTGCGTCTGCCGACTGGGAATCAGCACTGCGCAACAACTTCGTCGGCGTCTACAACGTGTATGAAGCGGCAAAACGCACCGGCGTGAAGCGCGTCGTTTTCGGCAGCTCGCAGCACGCAATTGGCGGCTTCTACCGGGACGAGCCGTACAAGACGATCCTGGCCGGAAATTTCGATCAGGTGAAACGGCCTTACAAGCTGATAGACGAGACTGTCCCGATCCGGCCTGACGGCTACTATGGCGCTTCGAAGGCTTATGCCGAGGGGCTTGGCAGCTACTACAGCGAGTGGCACGATATTTCGTCGATCAACATCCGAATCGGATGGACGATCTCCAACGACGACCCCACCATCAGCGGCGGTGGGCTGGCGATGTGGCTGTCGCACCGCGATACAGCGCAGATTCACGTGAAGGCCGTGGATGCGCCGGATTCTCTGATGTACACGGTGGTTTTCGCTATGAGCGACAACTACTGGAACATCTTCTCTCTGGACAAGGCGCGAAAAGTCCTCGGTTACAAACCGCAGGACGATGCAGGCCAACACATAAATCCAGATAGCAAGATGTCGGAACGCGACGACACCGAATTCAAGCAGCACCCCGAGGACCCCGACTCTTACGACTGAGTGGCTCTTGTGCTCACTCCCGGCCAGGGTGGAGGACGTGGTCATTATCCTCCCTCCCTCCAAGACAGGGAGTTAGAGTATGTGCTGAGCCTGTCGAAGTGGGTGGGTCGGAACACGGGCGGGCGTCCAGCCCAAATCCCCAGCCCACCAATTCACTCCGCACTGGCCGAGATAACACCCTGCCTCTGTGCTACGATTTTTCGGTTGGGCACGGTCTTTTTGAACAGGGCAACGCGCCCATCCCGCACGGAAACGGGGCTGTAGCTCAATTGGGAGAGCGCTTCAATGGCATTGAAGAGGTAGAGGGTTCGAATCCCTCCAGCTCCACCAGAAACGCTGAAAAGCCACCGAAATCTCGGTGGCTTTTCCTTATACAACCTCCGAGCAAATCGATTGCGAATAGCATCCCGATTCCATCAGGAAGGTAGAGGGTTCGAATCCCTCCAACTCCCAGGGTCCGATACCTGGGCAGCAGCCCGTCGAACGCTAGGTATTGATGTTCTGATTGACGTGGAACAAGTTGTCGGGATCGTAGCGTCGCTTTACATCAGCCAACCGATCGTAGTTCGCTCCATAGTTCTCCTGAGACTTGCCGCTATCGTCCTCAGACATAAAGTTGACGTAGCCACCTGCCTGTGCATACGGGGCTATAGCGTCGGAATAGTCGCGAACCCACTTGGTGTTGGATTCGTCTGTCGCCGGATCGTCCCCGCCCGCCAGAATGACCATCGCCCAGTTGGCATCACGGTGACCGAACGCTGTCGCGTCTTGAGCGACGCGGTGGGGCGCACCATCTATCGGGTACAGGTGCATTGTCGAATTCATCGTCGGTGCTTTTGGACCGTGCTCTACGTGGACGGCAATCGCATCGTCCGTTAGCTCCTTGACATAGTTGCCCTTCCAGTACTGCCTCAACCCCTTCGGAAACAGTCCATCAAACGCCGTATTGATCGCGGGGAATGGCACAGGGCCCACCAACTCTGCCTTAACCTCAGCAACTTCATGGAATGGCTTGAAAGCTGCTTCGCCCTCCTCCAACGGTCCGGTCCAGCAAGCAATGAGCGCCACGAACATGTCGCCATGACGATCTTCTGGAATGAACGGCAACGGCGGGGCGATCTGGAACGCCGGGAATACGCCCATCTGCTCGGGGGCATCCTTCATGTATTCGCGGTAGAACTGGAAGATTTTCTCGGTATCCTCGATTTCATAGAACATCGGACCCCAGTAGACTTCCTTTAGCGGGTGAAGCCGATACTCGAAAGAAGTACACACGCCAAAGTTCCCGCCACCTCCACGCAACGCCCAGAAGAGATCTGCGTTCTCATCGTCGCTGGCAACGAGGAACTGTCCGTCAGCCGTCACGACATCCACCGAGATCAGGTTGTCGATCGAAAGACCGAATCCACGCGTCAGGTAGCCGACGCCTCCTCCTAATGTGAGTCCGGCAATCCCTGTAGTGGAGATAATGCCGCCGGGTGTGGCAAGTCCAAACGCATGAGTTGCAGCGTTCATATCACCCCAGGTGGCACCAGCATCGGCTCGCGCAGTCCGGGCTGCCGGATCCACCCAGACGGACCGCATCTTAGAAAAATCAATGACGACACCATCGTCGACGGTCCCAAAACCAGGTCCGCTGTGTCCTCCACCGCGAATCGCCAGATCAAGGTCGTTTTCACGCGCATACCGGATGGCTGACGTGACGTCTCCGGTGTTGGCCACAGTAAGTACGGCTGACGGCCGCTTATCGATCATTCCGTTGTGGACCGCGCGGGCCTCGTCATACGTCTGGTCTCCAGGGACGACCACCTCGCCGTGCACCTGCTCAATGAGTTGATCTAGAGACATGGCCATCTGAGTACTCCTGATTCGAACTAGTAAGGGCTGGATCAGCAAAACTATATCGGTGAGAGAGACCAGTCAATCTTAGGTCCGCTCATCGAAGAAAGAATCGCTCGATTATAGTTCCACCTACAATCCCTCCAGCTCCACCATCGTTCCAGCGTGAGAGAGCGTCCCGATGGCATTGAAGAGGTAGAGGGCTCTCCCGATAAATCGGGACTCCAGCTCCACCACTGCCCACATTCATCGAATTGGCGATTAGTCCGGCGCGGGAACATGATGAAGTCCGCTCGGGCGCTGTGAGCTGCAGTTGTCGCAAGTGCCACTCGCATGGGTCATTTGCGTTACCGCCATCCAGGGTGCAGCTTCTAACAGCTGATCTCTCTGCTACCGAAAATGTCCTGCAGTTCCGAAGTCCAGTGGTATCGATGGCCGCATCCACCGCCGGGCGAATCAAGCAACAACAGATCACGGCCACTGGCTATCGAACAGGCCCGTGCCCCGGGCATCGTCACGAGCGCCTGCCGCATTTTTATCCCCCTGGCGTTTGACGAGCACCAAATCCACCGCGTAACCGTCCGCACGGAACGCGGGAACGGCCGAAGCCGAGCAGTGGCGCAGGCGCCTGTTGATTAGTAGATCGATACCGCCCGATCATGAGAGTCACGCCAGGCCTGCGGGCGAAGGTTTTTCTGGCCGGCTTGACGGTCGAGCTCGTCGTCAGGCCGGGCCGGTAGGTCAGGGCTGCTACAGTTTGCTGCAGCCTTCATTCGCGGCGAAGTGGCTGATCTAATGCGTTATCTGGGAATAGGCGCTCTTTCGGCAGCGGTATTGCTGCTGGAGTTGACGCTGACCCGCGTCTACTCCGTCACACAGGGCTACCATTTCGCTTTCCTGGCCGTGAGCCTTGGGCTACTGGGGTTCGGCGCAAGTGGCACAGTCCTGTTCGTCGGCAGGGAATTCTTGCTGCGAAAAACGCGCATACTGCTACCGCTTTCGGCATTCTTATTCACTCTGACCACCCTCGGCGCCTACTGGGCCATAAACACGATTCCGTTCGACAGCTACCGGCTGATCGTGGATCGCGAGATGGTCGGATGGATGACGGCGTTTTACGTGGTCCAGATCGTGCCGTTCTTCTTCGCTGGACTTGTCCTCGGCGGCGCGCTCGTCGCCGACCCGGCCAACGTGCACCGAATTTACGGAAGCAGCCTGGTGGGCGCGGGCGCAGGCTCATTGTTTGCGCTGGGAGGACCGTCCTCCGCCGGACCAAATGGCGCGCTCGTCGTGGTTGCCGTGCTCGGTGCGCTCGCGTTTGCAGCGCTCATTCATGGGAAGACGGCAAAGAACATCGCGATTGCCGGTGCGGGCGTGGTCGCACTGGTGTCCGGAGGAATTCTTGTTCCGCTTGCCGTGAAGCTGGAGGTCTCTCCGCATAAAGCGCTCCCCCAGTTGCTGCGGCAGCAGGGCGCGCGACTCGAGGAGACGAAATGGAACGCGTTCTCGCGCATCGACGTCGTGGAATCAGTGTCACTGCACCAGGCCCCGGGACTTAGCTTCAGTTACTCAGGGACGATTCCCCCGCAACTGGCTGTGACGGTTGACGCCGACAACGCGACATCCATTACCAGGTCAACGAAAGAGGAAGCGGACTTCACCGAGTACCTGCCAGTTGCCGCAGCGTTCGAAATCCTCTCTGCACCCAGTGTGCTTATCGTGGAACCGGGCGGCGGGCTCGACATCCTTACGGCGCTTCACCACAGCGCCGGGAAGATTACCGCCCTTTCCAGCAACCCGATCGTAGCGGACCTGCTGCGAGGTCAATTCCGCTCCGAGATTGACGCAGGCATTCTCGAAGTACTGGCGGGCAACCCCAGGAGCTTTCTGAGTCGATCGAACGACAGGTTCGACCTTGTGATCATCGCGTTGGCGGATTCGTTCCGTCCAGTCCGGGCGGGCGCGTTCAGTCTCAGTGAGAACCACGTCTATACAAGGGAGGCCTTCAGTGCGTATTTCGACCACCTTTCGCCCGATGGCCTCCTGGCCGCGACGCGCTGGGTGCAGGTCCCGCCGAGCGAAGAAATGCGCATGGTCGCCACCGTCATAGAGGTTCTCGGTGATCGAGCGGGCGTCCGTTCCGAACGAGCAATTGCCGCGCTGCGTACGTTGCAAACGCTAACTGTTTTCGCGCGGACCGAAGATTTCGAAGGCCGCGACCTGGACGCCCTCCGGGACTTTGCCCGCACCCGGCAAATGGACCTTTCTTACCTCCCGGGCATCGACCCGGACGAGTTGAATCGGCACTTTGTCCTTCCAGAGGAGGTTTACTTTCAGGGAATCACGGAACTGCTGGACGAGTCACGACGAGACGACTTCTATGCCGGCACAGAATTCAATGTGAAACCACTCGGCGACGACCGGCCCTTCTTCTTCCACTTTTTCAGGTGGCAGCAGCTCCCCGACGTTGTGGGCCAGATCGGGAAGACGTTCGATCCTTTCGGCGGTGCGGGCTTCCTCGTCATACTGCTATTCCTCGGGGTGTCCGTCGCGGTGTCATGCGTGCTGATCCTTCTCCCGCTCGCCATCGCGAGAGCGGTTCCCGATGCGCATCCCGGCGGTCAGGGCCGGGTATTCCATTGGGCTTCGCTGGGCTACTTTTTCATGTTGGGGCTGGCGTTCCTCTGGATCGAACTGCCGTTGATGCAACGGTTTATTTTGCTTCTCGACTACCCAATTTATTCGTTCGGAATCGTTTTGTTCGCGATCCTTGTGTTTTCCGGGCTTGGGAGCATTCTGTCCGGCCGGCTGGGACGGATACGAAATTGGGCGCCCCTCATTTTGGCGGTTCTCGCGGTGGTGTACGGACTCGGGTTCCTGCCTCCAATGGACCTGGTCCTGGGGCTCCCGCTGGCCGCTCGCGTTGTCGTGGCGGTCGTATCCATCGCGCCAATCGGCCTGCTCATGGGGATCCCGTTCCCGGCAGGAATTCGCGCCGTTGAAGCCATTAGGCCCGAACTGGTGCCCTGGCTATGGGGAGTCAACGGATACGCTTCAGTGATGGGCTCCATCCTCGCGGCGCTCATCGCGCTGGAGGGCGGCTATTCAGCCGTCATGCTCGTCGCGGCCGTTGCGTATGCAATTGCCTGGGCGCTGCTCCGGCTGGGCATGCGTTCCGGCGTTACTGCCCGCGAACGAACGGCACGAATCGCACCGCCCCCTGGTTCAACGACACCCATTGGCCATCACGCTGCTCGATGAGCCACAACGACTGAACTCCGCCGGTTGGGCCGACGGGTATCACCATCTTCCCTTTCGGACCGAGCTGGTCGCGGAGGGAAGCCGGAACGTGGTCGGGTGCGGCAGTGACGATTATGCCGTCGTAGGGTGCGTGCTCCTCCCAGCCAAAATAGCCGTCGCCAACACGTTGCCGGACTTCGTAACCCGTGGAGGCGAGTGCTCCGCGGGCGCGTTCCGCCAGTTCAGGAATGATTTCGATCGAGTAGACGTCCGCGCCCATTTCGGCGAGGACTGCGGCCTGATAACCGGAGCCTGTGCCTATTTCCAGTATCTTGTCGCCAGGCTCCACGTTAAGCAGCTCGGTCATCAGGGCTACGATGAACGGCTGCGAAATCGTCTGGCCCTCGCCAATCGGCAGGGGATAGTCGTTATATGCCTGGTCGCGATAGTCGTTTGGGACGAATTCCTCACGGGGTACCGCCAGCATGGCTGAAAGCACCAGAGGGTCCTCGACCCCGCGATCCGAGATGTCTCTCTCCACCATTTGGGCCCGCGATGCGATAAAACGTTCGACGTCTGTCGAATCAGGACGTTGAGTAGAGGTACAGGCCGATGCCGCGATGATTGCAATGGCGATCACGCACAGCGTTGAGCCCGGCAGCCACATTACCCTGACCATAGTTGCATGGTATCGCCCCGTTCGGTCCGGAGTTGACGCCAGGCCAAAGCGGTTGGCGTTCCACGCGATGTGCCGCGACCCGATTCACTACCTGCGGAAACATCGGCTCGAGCTGCGTCCGCAGCGTCACGCGCCCTTCGTCGTCACCGTCCAGCAGAAATGCGTTGTCTTCCTCATTGTCTGCTGTGATGTCGTTCAGGCTTCTGCCTGCCCTCGATAGTTGTGCCGGTCAATCATGTTGATGCCGGCGGCGATTATTCTCCCTTCCGTTTGCCCGCTGACCCTGGAGCAACGAGCGCCGACAGGCTCTGTCATATGAAAAAGAGCCGCAACCACAATAGCCCGGCGTCTATCGAGCATCTGGCCGTTAGCGTGGTTGCGTGAACTCGGCTGTCCGAACCTTTCTCAGTGGGCCTGACGGAGTAGGCGGGACCGTTCGTGACCGGAAATCCCGCGATTGCCTTTGCACCGCACTGCCCGGCGGGCAGGCTCTTCAGCGGCGGTATTATTCCGTATTCCACATCGTTATCTCTTGATTATAGGCAGATATCGCAAGAATAAGAGGGACATTTCACTAAATCCCCACTGGAGTTTGTAATCGCTGCACACCGGACAATTTACCCGTTTGCTCGTCGGCTCTGTAGCAAGGCGTGGACTGATGCCGAGACGCTTCATTCTGCCAGGGTTGTTTCCTGGCCCCCCGGCGATTCCTATCGCTTGCAGTGGCGATGGCGCACGGATCGCGCCCACTGTGAGCAAACTGATCGTCGGAATCCATCAGTTTATTCGTCGGCATGACACCGTACTCCGCTCTATCCGGCGAACAGAGCATATGGGCAGCCAACGTGTCGGTGACACCACCGTCGGTAAGCTCGCTCCAGACGATCGCGTCAGGGGAAGCGAAAGACAGTTCGCCGGTCCCAACGGAATCGCGTCAAGCGCCTCGGACAACGTTTGCCTGGCCGGCACTGATAACCAATCGCGTGCGGGTGTTGAGCATGGGGTTGTAGAAATAACCAACATCCGGTATCGTCCGGACGGTCTCGGTCAGCGCCATCCCCGAAAAGGCCGGCCGTTGTGAAGCCATTCTCAAAACGGTGCACTGGTGATCAACGATTTGCTAATGCCTCCCACGATCACCCTCCTCTCTGACTTCGGCTCTGCCGACGGCTTTCCGGCTGCGATTAAAGCCGGCATCCTGAAACGTCTGCCCGACGCGACGTTCATCGACATCACGCATGACATCGCGCCGCAGAACGTGGCCGCCGCGTCCTTCGTGCTTGGCCAGGTTGCCCCACGGTTCCCCGCGAGGACGGTGCACCTGGCCGTGGTCGATCCCGGCGTAGGATCTGATCGCGTTCCTCTGATCCTCATTAGCCCGGGCGGTCACAAGTACGTGGCGCCAGACAACGGACTGCTCACGCACGTCGTGGCTCACAGCGGGCCGCTCAAGAACGTACCGCACGAGCACGGATTCCTGGAGCCGTACCGCGCGGAGGTCCCTGACCGCTGGGCTGCTTACGAGATCGACCCCGGCCGGGCCGCCTCCGAACTTTCCAATACATTTCACGGCCGGGACCTGTTCGGCCCCGTCGCTGCGCTACTCGCACACGGCGCGGCGCCGCAGGGCCTGGGTGATCGCGTCGGTGAAATCACCTTCCTGAACGTGCCTGGCCCGTCTTCCGGCGACGACTCACTGAGCGGCCGTATCCAGTACATCGACCACTTTGGCAACGCCGCCACGAACATTCGCGAAGCCGACCTCACAGACATTGAGATCATTGTCGCCTGCCGCAAATTTGTTGCCGATGGGCCTGTCGATTCGTATGCCGCTGCGAGTGGCCCGGGTGCCATCATCGCCAGCCACGGCTTCCTGGAGCTCTTCGAGACCAACGGCAGCGCAGCCGCCCGATACAGCCTTGCCGTTGGTGACAGGGTTACCGTGACGTCGCGGGTCGAAGCGTAGTCCCGATCGGCTACAGCAGGCCGGGGTCGAAGGATCTCAGCCCTGATTCCGTGAGCCGTTGACACTTTCTCAGCGCCGCACTGTCACCGGTTCCCGCGACCGTCAAGCCCAGGCTGGGGCCAACCGCGCTTCCGAGACAATGAGTGTTACCGCGTGGCACCGCCATACGCTGTAAAGGGGCAGGTCACCCGGCGCTCACAATATTTCTTCAAGGTCTGCCGCGAATGCCGCCGAGCGAACGTCCCCAGATCGCGACCGCGCACTGGAACGCCTGACCGCCCGCAGCCACAGCACGTCAGCCAGTGTTGCCGCCTGGATGACGAACAGGGCAAACGGGACGTAGCCGCCGTATCCGAGCACCGGCATCTCGAAGACCCTGGCAAACTCGAAGTAAGGGAGGCTGTATTCCCATTTAGGCATGGACCAGTAGTTCCAGAACTCCCACATGATTCCGCAGGAAAGACCCGCTGCCCCGATCAGAACGACCTCTCCGAACGAACCATCGAGTGTCCGCCCGACAAGACTTCGCCTCATAATCAGCCCCACACAGCCGTCGATTACGAGGAACGGAGCTACCCAGACAAGAGGAAAGGCGATGTCTGGCCAGGTGAAAACGGCGGCCTGCATCAGTACGCCGAGGCTAATCTCAACGATCGGCAGTCTCTTTCGCTCCGAAGTGACAAGGACCACGGTGGTTGATCGGCCGGCGACACTGCGGATCACTGCTGTCAACGCCACCAGGGCCGGGACGACCGTCGAGAAGGCCAGTGTCGAGAGCACCGCGTACTCGATGTCGCTGTAGTGCGGAGTGAATACGTAGTGCCAGTTCGCGACGCGGGCATTGACCAGCTCGAACCACCACCAGATCGGGACCGATACGGCGGCCAGGCCGAGGTGCCGTGCGACGCCCGGGTAGCCTTTCGCGGACAGGCCCCACGCGACCAGAGCGACACCCGTCCATAGCGCGGTGAACGCCAGCGGGTTCCAGAAGGAATCGACTGTCCAGAGCGGTATCCATCCGGCGGCGACAAGAAGAAGGCCGACTCCGCTGACGCGATATGAAATCCTGGATGTCACGATGTGATTTAAGTGCCTCGTCGAGACCTCACCATCTTAGACGCGCACGCTCGGCAGCCACAGATCGATTGGCTTCAAGGCAGTTCAATTTCGTGGACTGCCCCAGCCGGTCTCATTTGACAACGGTTGCGCCATGCATAGAATCTAGCCGATAACGCGGCTTCCGGGGAGGACCATGCCGATTGAAGCCGTCTCTGAACGGACTTCGGCGGCATGACTCAGGCCTTTGTTGAGCGCCAAGCCGCTGCCATCCGTAACGCTGCGACTCCGCGGAGTCACTATGGGCCTGCTCCCGAGCGCGTGGTGAGCGCCCATTTACGGACGGCTAACCGGGGTTTTTAGCTGGTGCGTACCGGCCTGCGTCGAAACGCGGCTTGGATTTTCGGTCCCGGAAGTCCATACGGTCTGCGCGCCTGACAGGGGGGAGGTCCAGATGCGGGCAGTGGTTCTTGCCGCCGGTGAAGGCAGCCGTATGAACGGCGCAAGATCGGGTGAACACAAGGCGTTAAGGAAGATCCTGGGGATTTCGATAATCGAGCGCGGGATCCTCGCGATGCGGGATGCCGGGGTGCATCATTTCACCGTTGTCGTTGGCTACGCGGGAGACAAGGTGCGGGATGCCCTTGGCAATGGCAGCTCCCTGGGTGTTTCGATTGAGTATGTTGAAAACAGGGACTGGCGGCGGGGCAACGGAACAAGCGTTTACGCGGCGAGAAACACGGTTGGCAACGATGAATTCATTGTTGCAATGGCGGATCACTGGTACGAACCGGAGATTGCGAAACTCCTCACCGCGAACTCTAGCGGCGGGGCGATCAGCAAGCTCTGCGTGGACCTTGATATCGATTCGCCGTTGCGCTCGGACGACGCGACCAGGGTTCGTGTAATTGCCGACGGGTCGATCGTTCAGGTAGGCAAGAATCTTTCCGATTTCAGCGCCGTCGATTGCGGCCTGTTTCTATTTAATCGGGACATATTCGGTGCGCTGCAAAAGGGCTTCGCGTCGGGAGAATATGAACTGGGAGCGGCGGCCAACCGGCTCGCGTCGACCGGGCGTCTCGAGATGGTCGACGTCGAAGGCTTACTGTGGGAGGACATCGATACCGAAGATGAGCTGAAGGCGGCTTCCCGGAAACTGCGGCGGTCCCTGCCCGGCTCAGATGACGGCCTGATCTCACAGTACCTGAACCGGCGCCTGTCGGTGCCCATTTCGATGATTGCCATCAGGGCCCGGCTCACGCCCAACTTCGTCAGTTTGCTGGCGCTGCTGCTGGCGGTGTTCTCTGGATTTTCATTCGCATTTGGCAACATCATAGCCGGGGCAATCGCGGCGCAAATGGCATCCATCGTAGACGGCTCGGATGGCGAAGTGGCCCGCGCCCGCTTCATGAGTTCGAAGCGGGGTGGGCTGGTCGACTCGGTCTTGGACAGGGTGGCCGACGGCTTCATTTTGGGGGGCGCGGGCTACCACGTCCTGACCAATTCGCCGGAGTCGTGGGAACTCGCGACTGTGCTGATGGCGTTGGCAATCGCGCCAATGTCGATGATCCTCAAGGACCGGTTCCAACTGGCGACGGGGCGCAAGTGGCAAAGCGAACTGGATGATGGGGCCTCCCGGGTCCTGTTGGCGACCAGAGACGGGCGGCTGTTCGTCCTTTTCCTCGGCGGGCTGTTGAACCTGCTCGCCCCGGCGCTTGCGTTTGTCGCGATTACCGGCATGTTGCTGCTGGTGTGGCGGCTGGTGCTGGCCTGGGTGCAGATGACTCCGATTCCGGGGCCGTCCGAGACCCCGGGCGCGGTCCCATCGCTGAGCCAGAGTGGCGCAGAGGCCGGGGGCGACTAGGCCGGAGTGCCGGTGTTTCAGCGGGCCAATTTCACTATTTCAACGCAATTCTTGGTTCTAAATTAGACGCGAACAGGCCTCACCCATTTGGATGAGGCCTGTTTTGTGTTCGTGATGGAGACGGGGGAGAGTCGAACTCTCCGACGAACAGAGCGGCGCAAGCGCTCATCGCAAATTAGTCGTCGATGTAAACGGGCGACACTGGTCGTTCGAACCCTGCCGGGTGGTATTTTGGGCAGCTTCAGGTGGTACCGTCGAGTAATGCTTTGGGCTGAGTTGACAGTTATCCAGTTCAACCTGTAGCCGCGATCTGTGGAACGATAGTCAAGATGATTTGACAGGCCTGTTTATCAGTGGCGGTGATAAACAAAATAAATTCGAACCCCAAATAGGAGACGAAATGCACTTCGGAATACACTCGGCCTTTCACACCGGTTCGGTCGACCTTGCGGAGTTCGCTGCTCGCTGCGAACAGCTCGGCCTGGAGTCATTGTGGTTACCCGAACACACCGTCATTCCAGTAAACCCGTCGGTTGGTCCCGGAGGTGTAGTCGGCGGACCGATCCCTGATTCCTATCTGCTGATGACCGACCCCCTCATCGGTCTGACCATTGCCGCGGCCGCCACCAAAACCTTGCGTCTTGGCACGGGCGTCCTGCTGGTTCCTGAACATCACCCTGTTGATCTCGCAAAGCGCATTTCGTCACTCGATTTTTACTCAGGCGGCAGATTCATCCTGGGAGTCGGAACGGGCTGGCAACCGGAAGAGTCGGCCGCACTCGGTGGCGACTTTCCACGCAGGTGGGCTCAGGCATCCGAATCACTGGAAATAATGAAGAAGCTCTGGACGGAGAACGAACCAGAACATAATGGTCATTACCACAGCTTTCCAAAGCTTAGATTTCACCCGCAACCTGTTCAAAAACCGCATCCGCCCATTCTTCTTGGAGGAAGCACGACGCGGGTGTTTGATCGAGTTGCCGCCATGGCAAACGGGTGGGCTCCCTGGGGCATCGCCCCGGATGAACTTGCAGCCGGACGCCGCCTGCTGAATGACGCCTGTGATCGGATCGGCAGGGCCGGGGACACCGCATCGATTACTGTATTCACGAACAACCGGGACCCCGATGTCATCGACGCCTATTCCGCCGCCGGTGCCGACAGGATTGTCATCACGATGGATTCAACACCAGGCCACGATCCGTTCGCCCGGCTCGAGCAGGTCGCAAAACTGGCTGCGTCCTGACGAATCCTCCTTGATCACCCCTGGATCTGCCGCAGTCGAGGGTCCAGGCGGTCTCGAAGCCAGTCTCCGAGGAGCGTAACTGCTATTACCAGCAGGCCGATGACAACCCCCGGGATCAGGCTGACCCACCAGGCCGTAGCGATATAAAGGCGCCCTTCCGCGACCATCGAACCCCACGCAGGGGTTGGGGGCGGGACACCTGCCCCGAGAAAACTCAAGGATGCCTCAGCAAGCACAACCGCTCCCACCTGCAATGTGCCGACAACCGCAACGATGCCAATCACGCCGGGCAGGATGTGGCGGTACATGATCCGGATCGGCGATGCTCCACACGAGCGCGCAGCGGCCACGTAATCCATGGTCACGATGACCAGCACCTCGGCTCGCACCTGCCGCGCAAAGTGCCCCCAGACCAGAAACACCAGTAGCCCCAGCAGAAGTCCGAGGCTTGGTCCTAGAACCACGGCCAGGGCCAGGGCGATCAGGATCAAAGGCACTGCGAACTTGATGTCGACAATACGCATGATGACTTCGTCGACCCAACCACCGGCATAGCCCGACACCACGCCCAGCAGCGTACCGATAATGCCGCCCACACCCAGGGCAACGACAGTTACCACAACGGAAATTCGTGCACCATGCACGATACGGCTGAAAATATCGCGCCCAAGGCTGTCGGTTCCCAGGATGTGATCCGACGTACCTCCAAATAGCATCGGCGGTATGTGCCGGTCCCCGAGATCCCCGAGCTTCGCATCATGGGGTGCGATCAATGGCGCGAAAACGGCCGAGACGATCAGTACGGAGAGAATGACAATCGACGAGATTGGCCAACGGCGTAATCGCCATCTCGAATAACGGGCGGTCTCCGACCACGTGTTCAATAGCACCGGTTCGGCAACAGGTGTGGTCATCGGATTCGTATTCGGGGATCGATAGCCATGTACAACACATCGACCAGTAAATTGACGAAAACGAAGACGAAGGTCGTGAGCAGAATCACCCCCTGCAATATCGGGTAGTCGGAATTGCTGACGGCCTGAACTGCCAGCAACCCGAGCCCGGGCCACGAAAATACCGTCTCCACGACGATTGATCCGGTAATCAGGCTCGCCAGCGTCAGGGCGGCAAAGGTTATCGGTCCAAGAAGGGCGTTACGGAAGGCATGCTTCCAGATCACGGCACGCGCAGAAACTCCCTTACCCCTGGCGAGCCGCACGTACTCCGAGTCGAGCGCGTCCAGCATCGAAGAGCGCAGAATTCGCACCTGTCCGGATGCGCCAAACCAGCCAAGCGCAACGGCGGGGAGAATTAACGATGTCCAACCAGTGTTCCGGGATGCGGGAAGCCAGTTCAGCCCGACGGCGAAGATATAGATGAGGAGCAGGGAAACCCAGAAAACCGGCATTGCCTGCCCCAGCACGGCAAATGAACGGACTCCATGGTCCCAGAAACCGCCACGCTTCACCGCGGACAGGACGCCGAGTGGAACCCCGATCAGTATGGCGAAAGCGAATGCAGCAGCAGCAAGCATGGCGGTATTCGGTATACGTGACCAGAGAATCTCCGCGACTGGCTTGCGCTGGAGCGTCGAGTCGCCCATGTCGCCTTTAACCAGGTTGGTCACATACAGCAAGTACTGCTTGTATACAGGCTGATCCAGCCCCAGCTCCTGACCCAACGCGTCCCATTGCTTCTGGGTGGCGTCCTCGGAAATCAACAAGGAACGCGGGTCACCTTGAATCCGGGATAGCCCGAACACCAGCATGGTCACGACCAGAAGTGTGACGATGCTGGCAATCACTCTCCTGGCCAGGAATCGCATCCTGCAATTGAGCCTTACTTAAACCGGATGTTCTCGAAGTCACCAAGGTAACCACTACCGGTGGTCATCTTCCATTCCAGAATTCTGTCCGTGTTGATCCCCAGAATTTGGTCGGCCAAAACCACGGGAATAATCCACTGATTGTGACTGAAACCGTCGTAAAGCTGCTCGCGAATCTTATCGATCTCATCCCTGGACGTGATGGAATCCATCCGGCGGATGATAGCCAGTGGCTCTCTGACCTCCAGTCCGGGATTAAACGCATTTTCCGGGTTGCGCCGCAACTGCGTAAGTTCGGGTGGCTCGGCGGTCCCGGCGCTGCTGGAGCGGAACCACAGGTCGCTCCTCTCGCGGGCCACGACCGAGGGTCTATTTCCCGAATACGTGAGCACCTCGGTCCTCACTTCCCCGCCGAGCGCGCCCAAAAACTGCGCCACGGCCTGGCCCATTTCTACTTCGAGCGGGTGCGATCCGGTCGTAATGCGAATGAGGGCATCAAATCCGTCTGGATATCCGGCCTCGACCAGGAGTTTTCTGGCGGCGTCAAGGTCGTACGGAATGAACCATCTGTCCTGCCAGACGGTGTCGAGAAGGGGCGGTAAGACTTCTGGCAGATAACTGGGCCGTCCGAAGCCTCCAAGTATGTTGTCAACGATGCTCTGGCGGTCGATTGCCATCGACATGGCCATGCGCACCTTGCGCGCGTTCTCCTGCGAGACGGGGTCGTTGCACTCGCCGACCCACGGCTTGCTCGGATCATATCCAGGGCGGGGGTACGGTTCGACTGGCTCACCTGCCAGTGTGGTTTCCATGCAGAATTGGCCCTGCGGATACAGCCTCTGAGAACCGGGGACCCCGAATGCGAGGGTGCCCAGACTCGGATCTCTGGCCACATCCTCAGCAAGCGGAGCTGGCACCAGGCTGGCATCGACCTGACCGGACTTAAGGGCCGCAATTTGTGTGGCTGGCTCCTTTATTTCGAGAATACGAACAGTCCTCAGGCGAGAAGGTGTGCCGTGGTACTGATCGAACGCCTCGAGCACAACTTCATCACCCTGGGCCCACTTCTCGAACACGAAGGGGCCAGTGCCGCCAGAGAGATCAAGGAACGCGGCGTCAACCCCGAGGGTTTCTATTCGTTTCTTGCTAAAGACCTTCGTGGACGCGCCGCTGCCGTTACCGAAAAATGCTTCGAAGAAGAACGAATTGAACATGTCCAGTCTGATGCTGACGGTGTAAATATCAACGGCCTCTGCTTTCGCGCCCGTTGCTCTGGCCAGGCCAATGCCGGAATGAATACTGCCGTCTCGTATCTCATCCTCGAAACTCCAGACGAAATCTTCCGCCGTCATCTCGCCCCAGCCACCGTGGAACTGCACCCCCTGTTTTAGTTCAAGTGTCCACCCGAGACCGTCGGAGTCCATCTCCCATCCGGTGATCAAACGCATTTCCAATTCGGGCCTGTCCACGGCCCAGACCATGGCGGTTTCGTACACTCCCCATCGGCGCATAAACCCGCTCGGGGCCACCGGCAGTTGGCTGGGCACCATTGCCGGGAAGGTGACGTCGCTTGCGGCAAGCGTAAATGTCTCTACTGGGTGGGCAGGGGGTGTTTCGTGCGCAGCGGACAGCGTTGTACCCGTGGCAGCCGGGGATGCGGGTGATGTGGCGGGCTGATCGTCACTGCCACCACAGCCGGCGATCAGCCCCAAAATGCCAATTGTCGCTGCAACATATGTCAGCGATCGCCCTCTTATATTGATACGCATACCGGTCCCCCGAGTGTCCCAGATTTCACATTAGGTGAATCAACTGTCCAGAGCACGTAATGCAGAGTCCTGCGGGTCGCATATTCAGGCTGTATTTCGAATGTGCCCTGTTTTTGCTGGCGATCGACACACGTACTCGTGGAATGATGATGCCCGCGCCGGACCATTTCAATGATTTTCACGAATTTGAGAAATAGAAGATTGCGGGTCCGCGCGATTCGAACTTGAGACGACCGAGGAATACCGAGACAATCACTGAAATCGGACGAGTTCGTGTGAAATGTGCCAACGACTCAGCCTGCACTTATTAATCCTTCTGAAGGTGTTGATGATATCTACAGCGGAGTTAACATTACGGCTTGAATTAATTCGAAGTGGGCAATGGGTGCCCATCAGAAATCAGTCCGTAAATCGCCATGCGCGATTGCCGAGGTCAACATGCAGATCGGGATCGTATTTCCACAGACAGAGATAGGTAACGATCCCGGCGGGATCAGGGCGTTCGGCGAGGCGGCTGAGTCACTTGGTTACACGCACATTGCCACGTACGACCACGTGATCGGCGCAAACCTTGAGAACAGACCCGATTGGCGAGGTCCATATTCCGTTTCTTCGGCGTTCCACGAACCGTTCGTTTTATTTGGATTTCTTGCCGGAGCCACCAGGACGCTCGGATTCGCGACGAGCATTGTGATATTGCCGCAGCGGCAAACGGTCCTTGTCGCAAAACAGGCGGCGGCGATCGACATTCTCTGCGGTGGACGCTTCCGCCTTGGTATCGGGATTGGATGGAATGAGATCGAATACGAGTCGTTGAACGAAGATTTCTCGAATCGCGGTCGCCGCTCCGAAGAGCAGATCGAAGTGATGAGAATGTTGTGGACAAACCAGGTCGTCGACTACAAAGGCAAGTGGCATTCAATCCCCGATGCCGGTATCACGCCAATGCCGGTGCAGCAACCAATTCCGGTGTGGCTGGGTGGAGGCGCGACGGACGTCGTTCTGCGACGCATCGCAAAATTGGCCGATGGCTGGATGCCGCAATGGCAGCCGAACGATGACGGCCTTACACAGCTGGAGCGGATGCGGGGATTCGCGAACGAAATAGGCCGGGACCACTCAGAGATTGGGCTTGAGGGGAGACTTCCGGTCAGGGCAAAAAACGGCGATTCGTGGGCAACCTCAACCGCGGGCTGGAACGCCATCGGCTCAACTCACTTGAGCATTGTCACGATGGGGGACGGCCTGGAGGGAGCTGATGCCCACATTCGGCGACTCGAAGAATACCGCTCCGCAGTTCCGGCCTGATTATTGGCCCGTTCGTCGACTAATTCACCTCGACGCCAGCACGCCAGAACTTATAGTTCTCCAGGGCCAGAACAGCGGGAGGCGAGACGGCCGTATAAGACAGGAATTAACCCTCTTGGTGGCGCGAAAACTGGGGCAAGGTCGCGGGTAGAAAAATCGAGATAACCTGTGGTACCGGTTCACACGGCAGTTCATGACGGCGCTTAACGAAACGCTTTCCTGCCACGAATCGACCCGTGCGAGTAGGCCTGCTGAAAGTCCTATAACATGCGACGCTGTACTCATGGCCGGTGTTTGCGGTGCGGACGGGGGACCACTGACCACACAGCTGGGGAGAGGTATTCATGGCGTCCCGCAGGGATTCCCGGGTGGGATTTGTAGGAGTCGGCAAGCTTGGGCGGCCGATGGCACAACGAATATTGCGTGCCGGTCACGATCTGCTGGTGTTCGATACGGAGGCTTCTGCAAGATCGGCATTCCAGGGGACCACGGCCGAGGTTGCGACATCCCTGACTGAACTGGCATCCGAGTGCGGCATCGTCTGTTTGTGCCTGCCGGGGCCAGCCGAAGTGGAGCAAGTGGTGTCGGGGCGGGACGGCATCGGGTCGACCGTCCGACCTGGCACGCTTGTGGTCGATCACACGACTAATTCGCCAACGGTTGTCCGGCAGGTTGGCGAGCAGCTTCGACTGCGGGGAGCAGCCCTGATCGACGCTCCGGTCAGCGGCGGAATAGAGGGCGCTGCCGCGGGGACGCTGACTGCCCTGATCGGCGGCGAGCCGGAGCACGTCGAGCGCGCGCGTCCACTGTTGGAAGCCTTCTCAACCGCCATCGTTCACGTTGGCCCGCTCGGCGCCGGTACGGTGGCGAAGCTGATGAACAATCTCGCCACGTTCGCCCTCGATCAGGTGATCGGCGAGTGCCTCACCATCGGTGCAAGAGCGGGAATCGAGCCCGACCGCTTGCTCGAGGCGTTGCAGCAAAGCGCAATCGGCAAAGGCGGAAACCTGCATGTCCGGATGCCGGAAACATTTATGAAAGGCGACTTCGAACCCCGGTTTACACTCGCGGGCGCCCACAAGGACGTGCGATTGGCTGTCGGGCTGGCAGAAGAGTCTGGAGTGCCGATCAGGATTGCCCGGGCCGTCCTGGATGAGATTGAATCCGCCCTGTCGAAGGGCCTTGGCGATCGCGACGCCTCGATAGTCATGACATTGCAGGAGGAACGGGCAGGAGTCCACATCTCGTCACGATCTCACGCCACCTGAAACTTTCTGCACTTTACGCGACTTACGCGACAATCATGGCGACTTTCGCACTATTTAGACCTGGAAGTCGGCGGGAGCTAGAATAGGCCGTGAGTCGGGCTTGCCTGTCTGCTGGTCACAGGAGTTGATAGTTATGACGACCGTTGCGACAAAACACGAAGATGTGGCCGTCATTGCCCACCTGCTCCGCAGAGCGGGGTTCGGCGCAACGCGGGATCAGATCGATCAACACGTCGCCATGGGCTACGAAGCGACGGTAGAGGAGCTTCTGAACCCCCGTCCTGGTCAGCCTGAAGACCAGGACCTGATGGACCGTTATTTTATTGCGTCGGTCGAAGCCCGGTCGGTCGGTCATGCCGACCCGCAGTGGGCGTGGCGTCTGGCCACCAGCGAGAAGCCGCTGGAAGAAAAGATCGCCCTGTTCTGGCACGGCCTGCTTGCGGTTGGCGGTACAAAGCTCGATCATGGGCTCGAGATGCTGACCGAGATCGCGCTGTTCCGGCGCGTCGGCCTCGGCAGCTTCCGGACCATCCTCGTCGAGATCTCTCGCAATCCGGGGATGATGTACTGGCTCGACAACCAGAACAGCCACAAGGACGCGCCCAACGAGAACTACGGCCGGGAGCTCCTGGAACTGTTCTCGATGGGCATTGATGATCTGGGTGAGGGCGCCTACACCGAGGATGACGTAAAGGCCGCGGCACGGGCGTTCACGGGGTGGGCGTCGAAGCCGACGCCACCGCCGTTCTTCCTGGGTCCGTTCCCGATGGAGTTCCGGTTCGACGCCTCGGACCACGATGACGACGAAAAATCCTTCCTCGGCGAGACTGGCAACTTCAATGGCGAAGACATCATCGACATCATTGTCAGGAAACGCGCCACCGCCCGCTTCATCGCCATGCGCCTCTACCTGTTTTTTGTTTCAGACGAGCCCGACGATCGGGAAATCGAACGCCTCGCCGACCTCTTCCAGGAGACCGGCGGCGACATCCGGTCCATCCTCCGTTCCATCTTCAACTCGGACCACTTCAAATCGGCCGCTGTGAGGTTCCGCAAGGTCAAGAGCCCTGCCGAGCTGGTATTTGGCGCGGCCCGGCTGACCGACCGTTTTGAGATCCCGGACATGGAGACGTCCACGCTGGCGAACCAGACCCTGTACATGGGGCAGCACCTGCTCAACCCGCCCGGCGTGGAAGGCTGGCACGAGGGCGAGGAGTGGGTCGACTCCGGCTCTCTCGTGGAGCGCATCAACTTCGCCGCCTCCGAAGTGGGCCGCCGTGAATCGCCCGGCGTCATGCGGATGCTCGAGCGGGTCGAGTCCGCGGGCGATAACCTCCAGCCCGGCGAATTCGTCGAGGCGTGTCTTGACGCACTGGGCTCCATCGACCTCGGCCCCAGCTCAATGGCCGTCCTGGTCGAGCACGCAACACGGAACGGGCCGGCCGTTTCTGGCACGCCGGAAGCTGCCGATCGCACCGTCGAGATGTTCCAGCTGATCGTCTCGACACCTGACTACCAGTATTGCTAGGAAACCAGCCAACCGCGACCCTGCGAGACGTCGACATGACCAACAACAAAAACGGCCACCGGGAGAAAAACCTGGTTGTCATCCAGCTCTCGGGTGGCAACGACTATCTGAACACGTTGGTCCCGTACCAGGACGGGCTCTACTACGACTTCCGCCCCAACATGGGACTCAAGGGTGACGACTTGATCCCGCTTGACGACAGGTTGGCGTTCAACTCCAACATGGGCCCGTTCAAGACGCTCTTCGACCAGGGCAAGATGGCCGTCCTGATGGGCATTGGATACCCGGAACCCAGCCGCTCGCACTTCAGGTCCATGGACATCTGGCACACGGCCGAGCCGTTCACCAGCTCCTCTGAAGGCTGGCTCGGCAAAGCCAACTCGCTCATCGACCCCGAAGGCAGGAACCCGATCACCACCGTGAACTTCGGCCGCGGCCTGCCTCGTGCGCTGGCCTTGCAGGGGGTGTCCGTCGCCTCGGTCGGAGCGCTTGAGTCGTACGGGCTCTATACCGGCCTTGCCGGCGCGCGCAACGGGGACGCAATGCTCGACACGATAAGCCGTATCTATCAGCCGATGGCCGATGGCGGGTTCCCTTCCCGGCGCATCCTGGAGACGGGCCGGGGCATGCTCGACGGAGCCGACCTGCTGCGCGAGGCGCCTGCGAACTACACCTCGGACGTCGAGTACCCGGAGGACAACCCCATCGCGCAGAGCCTCAAGGGCATCGCACAGGTCATGTCGGCCGACCTGGGCACCCGCATCTACTACGCCGCGCACGGCAGCTTCGACACGCACACCAACGAACTGGTCAACCACGCCCTGCTCTGGGACCAGGTTTCGACGGCCGTTGCGTGTTTCTGGGAAGACGTAGGGCAGCTGGGCAAGGGAGACGAGACCGTCATCTGGATGTTCTCCGAGTTCGGCCGCCGCATTGCCGACAATGGCGCCGGCACCGACCACGGTTCGGGTGGTGCCGCCTTCGTGATCGGCGACTCCGTCAAAGGCGGGCTTTACGGCGATTACCCGAAATTAGCGCTCTCCGATCAGCTCGACGGCGACGTGCGGTTCAACACAGATTTCAGAGAGGTCTACGCCACCCTCCTCGAGGACGTGCTCGGCATCGAGTCTGAGCCCGTCCTCAAGCAGAAGTTCAGTACGCTTGATCTGATCAGAAACTGACGTCGCGCGGCCGCACACCGAGTAGCCGGGAGCAATATTCACATGGGACTCGAGAACTTCTCGTACAGCCACACGATCGGAATTGCGTCGTTTCTTGGCCGCGGCTTCATGAACCCGGTCGATGTGCGGCTCGACAGCAAAGGCCTTATCTTCGTCCTCAGCCGCTCCAACGCCGCCAACAAGGATGTCCGGATCAGCGTGCAGACGCTGGATTCTGAATACCTCTACGAATTCGGACGCTGGGGCACCGAGCCCGGGCAAACCACCCAGCCCACCGCGATCGCTCTCGATGGCGACGACCGCGTTTACGTGACGGACGAGTTCATGCACAACGTCACGATATTCGATCGGGAAGGCCAGTTTATCGACCGTTGGGGTGAGTTCGGGACCGGAACCGGCCAGTTCGACCGGCCTTCTGGGATCGCCATCGATTCCGAAGGCAACCTCCATGTCGTCGACCACCTGAACGCACGCATACAGAAGCTAGCCCCGGATGGCGCCTTCATCTCCTCTTTCGGCACATTCGGCACTGAGCCGGGCCAGTTCAACTTCCCGTGGGGCATCACCATAGACCGTGAAGACGGCATCTGGATCGCAGACTGGCGGAATGACCGCATCCAGCGTTTCACGCCCGACGGAGAGTTCGTGAGCATGCTGGGCTCCAGCGGCCGGGACGACGGCCAGTTCGACCGGCCGTCCGGCGTCCACGTCGCGTCAGACGGAGTGGTGTTCGTCGCCGACTGGCGGAACGACCGCGTCCAGGTATTCGCAGAGGACGGAACGCACACCGAGACGCTGATCGGCGATGCGACGCTGTCGAAGTGGTGCCAGGAGTTCCTGGATGTCAACCCCGAACAGGCGAGCTGGCGCGAGAACGCCGGCCTGTTCGAGCAAGAGAAACGGTTCTGGCGCCCTTCGGCCGTGGAAAGCACAAACGATGGGCTCGTTCTCGTCGCGGATAGCTGCCGGCACCGCATCCAGATCTATCGCCGCGCCCATGCTCTGGCTATGGCCTAGTTCGGCGGGCTGATTATCCAGGGCCGGTCCAGGCTTTCCGCCGCGGCAACAACCGCAACTTCACCGGTTGGCGGCCCGGCTCAGGCACTGGCCTCCACTTTTGCAGGGTTTTTTGTGTTCCTGGTGGAGACGGGGGAGGGAACGCTGTTCACTATTTGCAAAACACGCTGACAGTGAGAATCCCCGGTTCCTAGGGGGCATCCCAGACGGCCGTGTTGGACAGGGAGATGGAGCGGGATTCGCCTATCCTTGTGATGGCAACTCACCACTGGACGAACATCAGGATGAACGTCCCGCAAACACCTATATTCGCAGCTCCATTCCGGGTTTCCGCACGTCGTTCCATCTGACGATTCAACCCGAAAGGTAAAACGCAACAGCGAGCAGACCACAGTCCAGCATCGGCTACGATGCCCTCGTATCGAGAAAGCTGATTTCCGAGAGCTGGCATAGATGCTCTGGATGTTTGTTGATGGGAGAGGGTGTCGGTGGTCGGTGATGTGGCTTCTGTTGCCAAATTACGCCCGCCTGAAATCTCTGGATGCGATCATCGCCAGCGCCATGATCGCGGTTCCGCCGCCAACGGAAACAAGGACGGTCGGGAAGTTGCCAATCAGGTCCAACAGCGCACCCCCGAGTATCCAGCCGATCGAAACGCTCTGCATGGTGATCGCATAGACGGCCAGCACCCGCCCACGATATTCAGGCGCCGAGTGAGTTTGCAGCAGTGTTATCCATGCCGTAATGACCAGTGGGAATCCAAGTCCGGTAACAAACAGAAGAACAAGACTGAGCCAGTAGGTTTCCGAGAGACCAAAGCCGATCAGGCCGAGAGAGAAAACTCCGGCTCCAACCATCATCCCGATTGATTTCCTCTGAAATCCGCCCCTCGAGACGATGGCAAGGGCCGCGGTGGCCTCCCCCATCGCGACGGCGCCCCACATCCAACCGAATTTTACTTCGCCAACTTCGAGAACGTCCCTGGCATAGACCGGAATGATCGGAAAAAACATCCCGTAGAAAATCGTCGCCAGGGCCGAAAAAAGCGTCCAGACCAAAACTGGATTTTGGCGGATGTGTGATAGTCCGTCGATGGTCTGTCGGATCGCCGAATCGGATGATGAAGTCGGCTCGTGCTTGGCAGTGATGCCGAATGTCGTAACCAGCGCTGCCACGTAAACAGCGGCGAGACCAAAGAGGGCAAGTGCTGCGCTGCGAACAGCGATCAATACTCCGGCAAGCAGCGGTCCCAGCGTTCGACCAAGTGCCAGCCCGATCTGATTCAAAGAATTTGCTGAATGCAGGAGGTCCTTTGGAACGATTGCCGGAACAAGCGTTTGCGTGGCCGGGGTTCCGAGTGCAATTGTGGCTCCCGCAATTGTGGATAGCACTATGACGTGCCAGATCTGCACCTGGTCAAAGAGCAAGATCGATGCAGTCACGAGAGCCAGGAAAATGAGCGACCCACGTTCAACGATCAGAATACGTTTGCCGCCGTAACGATCGACCATGACGCCGGCGTAGAGTCCAATAATTAAGACTGGGAATATGCGCAGACCTGCAGCGAGTCCCATTTCGGTTTTGGATCCGCCTTCGCCGAGTATCCACCACGACTGGGCGGCCAGACGCATTTGTTCGCCGCCAAACCCGAGTGTGTTAGATATGAAAAGCGCTACGAAGCTGCGCGACGTGAAGAGTCTGCGCAGCGGGGAGCGTGTGTCTTCGGATATTTTTTCTGAGACTTTGGCCATTCGAGATATGTTTCGGGAGAGTCTGTGCGGAACAGCGACCTCGGCAGACGTTACCACAAGGCATCGTGAAGCCACCCTTAACTAGAAACCCCTAGCTAGCCACCACTCGCAGCCTGCACCCAGGTTGAAGCAACTCATCAATCTTGGAGGTTACAAACTCTGACAAATCGTCGCGGTGATCGCAACGGGGCGTAGTAACCTCTGGGGATGAAACCTTGGTCCCAGCGACCGGGTGAAAAGGTGATCATCACCAGGAGAGCTTTAGAGGACCTGATCCATCATCTGGAAAACCCGGATATGTTCGCAGCAAATCAATTCAAAGAAGATGCCCTAACGATTCGCCGGCAGCTCGCCGATCGGACGAACGTACATGAAAAGTAAACAAGAGGACCACTACAGGTATTACCACACCATTCAGAAGGTCGGAACCGGTAAGTGGAGGGTGGGGCTTCAACCTGTTAAAAACGGGCAGAAAGCTGCAATTGAATGGCTCCCCAAGCTATTCGATGATCTGGGAAAGGCTGTGGAGGATCGTGATCTCCGCAATAAATCTCTTAGGAATGAAGGTCGGCTTTCGCCAGATGTAACGATCTCAGAAGAAAAGTAAAACGCACTATGTCGGATTGGTTCTGTCAGAACTCAGTGCTCACCACAAAATCCGGCCGACCTAAATACATAATCGACCTCTGTATTTAAGCTGACAGTTCGGTCATTAGAGTCGACCACCTGTCTGTGAATATCTTCCTTCGAGCGTTCGCTGGAACATGCTCGTCACCTCCGGCACGGACTCTTAAATAATTTCGCAACTCATCGAACGCCGTGCAAAACCGACTCGCTGACTCGAACTGTTTGAACCCCAGCATTGGATAGTAACGCTGCTTGATTCCTCGATGATTCTGCTCCATTCGGTTGTTCAGATATTGATTGTGTCGATGTAGAACTTTTCGACCAACGATCCAACGAATTGCCTTCGTGTAAGCGGGATGCTTGTCCGTCGTCATTCGTAACGGCTTACGCCCTGCACTATCGAGCAAACGACGCAAGAAACGTCGAGCAGCATGTTTGTCTCTGTGCTCACTCAGCATCGAATCCAGCAGGTTTCCTTCTCGATCTATGGCTCTATAGAGATATCGCCAACGACCACTGACCTTGATATATGTCTCATCCAGATACCAGGAGTGACCAGCAATTCCACGCCGTTTAGCACGAAGATTTTCACTGACCAATGGTGCAAATCGAAACTCCCAAACCCGTATGGTTTCGTAACTGACTTCGAAACCTCTTAGTAAAAGTAGTTCTGCAACATCACGAAATCCGAGCTTGTATCTCAGTCGCCAGAGAACTGCGAGTAAGACGATATCTGTCGGAAACTGAAGATCGTTGAAGGGTGTACCTGAACGCTCGTTGAAACGCTTATTGCAGTCTCGGCAACAGAAAGTCCTATAGCCAAGCGAGGTTCGATGTTTTCTCTTAGACAAGGACGTGGACAGGCAGTGCGGACAGGACATGAACAGATCTCCTCAGGAAATGATGAAGATGCTATTCTGCCCCCGACACTGAGTTCTGACAGAACCGTGGTGCCGTGGCCTAGCGGTGGGATGGCGGTTTTTTTCAGCCGGTGAGTCTCGATAACAAGATCGGCCACTATCTCCTTCAGGTCTCCGTTCTCACGTTTGAGCTGCTCGATCTCGACTCGTGTGGCAT
>JADFLG010000096.1 GCA_022564545.1 Chloroflexota bacterium
GCGCAATACCAGGTGAGAGTCCTCGGAGAGTTTCCAACTCAGTCCAACGACACGCTAATACCACTGACCCAGATAGAAGCCGCAATCAGCGACCAGCCTGGCCCCGCGCCAGTTCATCGAGCCCCATCTCAACGCGCCCGAGACCAAACTCCGCTCCCGGACCCAACCCAACCAATCCAAATCGGCGTCGACGTGGCCCGGTTCGGGACCGACCGCACAGTCATCTGCGTCCGCCAGGGCAACCACGTCATAGCCCTCGACCAACACCAGAAACTCGACACCATGCGCACTACCGGGCTCGTGGTCAAAGCCATCAGCGAATACAATCCCAAACACGTCCGCATTGATGAAATAGGCATCGGCGCGGGCGTAGTCGACCGGCTCCACGAACTCAACCACTCAATCGTCGAAGGCATAAACGTCGGCACCCGCGCCAGTGATCCCGAGCACTTCTTCAACCTGCGGTCTGAACTCTACGATGGCCTCAGAGCCCGGTTCGAAGAGCGAATGATTACGATCCCCAACGACGAAGAACTCATCGGCCAGCTTGCGTCGATTCGGGTTGAATACACGTCGCGCGGACAGCTCAAGGTCGAGCCAAAAGAAACAATGCGCCGGCGTTCACTGCCATCCCCCGACAAAGCGGACGCCCTCCTCCTGGCCTTCGCCCCGTCACCCAGTCGCTCCGCCTTCCACATCTGGACCGGCACACCAGTTTCCTAATCGGCCAGCTTCACCAGCGAGTAGCTCTTGCGGCCCCGGCGTATCACCAGCAGTCGTCCTTCGATAAGGTCGCCGGCTACAACGGCCCGGTCGGCATCCTCAACACGCACGCCGTTCAGGTACATGCCGCCCTGCTGAACGGTGCGCCGCACGTCGCCGCCCGACTTCCCGGCACCGGCGCTAACCGCCAGTTCCGAGAACTTCATTCCGTCGCCTGAAAGCTGGTCCCTGCGAATCTCGGTTACTGATGAGCCGTCCAGCACGTCTTCCATTTCATCGGCTGAGAGACCGGCAATATCGCCCCCGAAGAAGGCGCGGGTCACCCGCAGGGCCTGGTCGAGCCCGCCCTGTCCGTGAACGGTCCGCGTCACCTCTTCGGCCAGCTTCCGCTGGGCCTCTCGCTTCTCGGGCTCGGTCTTCACCGCCGCGTCGAGTCCGCCGATCTGCACCTGGTTGAGCAGGGTGAACAGCTTTACGTACGGAACGGCGTCCGCATCGGCCACGTTCAGGAAGTACTGGTACAGCCTGTACGGTGAAGTCTGCTTCGGGTCGAGCGTCGGCGCGCCGCCAGTAGACTTCCCGAACTTCTCGCCGCTCGAACTCGTTATGAGCGGGTAGGCGATACCGTGCGCCCGCGGCCGTCCATCGGGACCGGCACCGTGAATCCGGCGAATCAGGTCCACTCCGCCAAGGATGTTGCCCCACTGGTCGCTGCCGCCGGCCTGGAACGCACAGTTATGCCGCTCATACAGCGTCAGGAAATCGTAGGCCTGCAGCAGCTGGTAGCTGAACTCGGTGAAAGAGATGCCGCTGTCACGACTGAACCGCCCTTTCACAGATTCACGGCCCATCATGGTATTGACCGTGAAGTGCTTGCCGATATCTCGCAGAAATTCCAGCAGGTTGGTCTTCCGCAGCCAGTCGGCGTTGTTGACCATTCGGGCAGGGTTCGACTTCGCCTGGAAATCGAGGAACGGCTCGAGTTGAAGGCGAATCGCTTCGACGTTCTCGTCGATCTGCTCGATCGACATCAACTGGCGCTCTTCGGCGCGAAACGAGGGGTCGCCGATCATGCCGGTGCCGCCGCCGACGAGGGCTATCGGTGTGTGGCCGTGGCGCTGAAGCCGGACCAGGCCCATGATCGGCACAAGGTTGCCGACGTGAAGGCTGCTGGCCGAGGGGTCAAAACCGTTGTAGCAGGTCACTTTCTCGGTCGCGAGGGCATGCGCGGCGCCGGGAGTCGCATCGAACAACGCCCCGCGCCATTCGAGTTCTTCGGCTACGTTTGAAAATTCTGCGCTGGGAGTCATTTTTTTATTGTTTTTTGGGGATTATCGAGGGATCAAATAATGACAGGGAAGGGCGTTTGGGTCGCCGTCTGGATTATCGGGCCGCCAGCACCTCGCGGGTCTGCTCAACGTCTTTGTTCATCTGTTCGACCAACTGTTCGACTGAACCGAATGCGACCTCGCTCCGGAGCCGGGTCACGAATTCCAGGCGGAGCCGCTTCGTATAAAGGTCCCCATCGAAATCAAGGAGAAACGCCTCGATTGTGCGCCCGCCATCCACATCGAACGTCGGTCGCACACCGATGCTGGTGGCCGCGCTGTACGTGACGCCGTCCACCTCGGCGAGAGTGGCGTATATTCCGTTTTCTGGAATAGTGAACGCGATATCCGGTTCGACGTTGGCCGTTGGAAATCCCAGTTCTCGTCCACGCCGGTCGCCCTGAGCGACTACCCCCGTGATCGAATAGTTGCGTCCCAGCATCTTCGCCGCGAACTCGCAGCGACCCTCCGTGACCGCCTTTCGGATTGCCGAACTCGACACCGCCTGCCCATCGATCACCTCTGCCGGGGCAGTGATGAAGTCGATACCGGCCAGGTCGGCGAGGCCGCTAAGTCCACCAGGGGCAGGCCCGCCCGACCCGGTTGAAACGAGGTCCTCGACACGCGCCTGGTCGGACCCGATGCGGGCGCCGGGCCCAACGACCAATGCCTCGAGGCCAATCCGTTCGCGGAGCCCTGCAACAAATTCGACCGACGACAATTTCTGGATCGTCAGCCCGAATTCCAGCTCCACGATCTCGTCAATGCCGATCTCGCCAAGGATTGCCCTGCGGGTCTCGAAATCGCTGAGGTACGAAACACTTTCGCCGGGTCTGAAAAACGCGCGCGGCTGCTCTTTGAACACGAGCGCGACCGACCTTGCGCTGCGTGCCCCGGCTTCTTGCCTGACTCGCAGCAGCAGTGCGCGGTGTCCCAGGTGCACTCCGTCGAAGGTGCCGATGGTTGCGACCGTCGGGCCGTGCAGGGCGTCTATGGATGCGAACGGTTCGGTTATCGGCATGCCGTTTGGCCGTTTGGCGAGGGCAGTCGGCTTGCTGGAACGCTAGGCCAGGGCCTCGGCTTTCTGGCTAAGTTTTGCGTGTGCCTCAAGAAGCAGTTCCTCGGTCGATTCCCAGTTGATGCAGGCGTCGGTGATTGAAACACCGTACTTCAAATCGGCGAGATTGCCCATTGGCTGATTGCCCTCGTTAATGTGGCTTTCAAGCATCAGCCCTATAACACCTGCGTTGCCTTCGGTCCGCTGGCGAACGGTTTCTCGGAACACAATCGGTTGTCGCCTGTGGTCTTTGTTGCTGTTTGCATGTGAGCAGTCGATTACGACATTCGGCCGGAGCCCGGCGATCTCGAGCAGGGCGCTGGCCGAAGCAACCGAGTCCTCATCATAATTGGGGCCCGACGACCCGCCGCGCAGGATCAGGTGTTGCGCCTTGTTGCCGGTAGTGTTTATTACAGCCGCACGGCCATCGAGGTCGATGCCGAGAAATGCGTGGGGCGACCGTGCGGCCATCATCGCGTCGACCGCTATCTGGCAGCTGCCGCCGGTGCCGTTCTTGAACCCGATCGGCATCGACAGTCCGCTGGCCATTTGCCGGTGAGTCTGGCTTTCTGTGGTCCGGGCGCCAATAGCGCCCCAGGAAACCAGGTCGGCCAGGTACTGGGGAGTGAAAGGGTCGAGGAACTCGGTCCCTGCAGGGAGTCCCAGGTTGCCTACCTCGATCAGGAAAGCCCGGGCGCGCTTGAGGCCTGTCTGCATGTCGAACGTGCCATCGAGGTTCGGGTCGTTGATCAACCCCTTCCAGCCGACGGTCGTGCGCGGCTTTTCAAAGTAGACCCGCATGACTATCAGGATCGAGTCTTTGACCTCTTCGGCGAGGACTACGAGTCGCTTTGCGTACTCGATCCCGGCCTTCTCATCGTGGATCGAGCACGGGCCGACGAGCATCACCATGCGCGGGTCGGTGCCGTTGCCGATATTTTCGATTGTGGTTCGTGCCCAGATTACGGTCTCGGCGATCTTTGGCGTAATCGGCTGCGCGTCAATGTAGTTGCGCGGCGGACTGAGCGGCTTGATATCGGTGATTCGAATATCAGAGGTAGACATGATGTGGTTCTTTTTTTCTCTACAACTTGTGACCAGGAGGGGAAATTACCGGGGGTTTGCGATTCATTCAATCAGACCGGCACAGTTGCACGCTGCGGGACGGGGAGCTTCATGAATCGTGATTCTTGGGGTCGGGCTGAGGACGTTCTGGCAGCTTAGCTGCGATAGGAACGCCCGTAGATAAACAGCCCGCCGGTATAGCCAGAGCCAGAGAAAGGCGGCCAGTACCAGGCAGAACGCAAATAGACGACCGTCGCCGCGCTTGAGTTGCGCCGGCTGTGCCGCTCGGACAGGAAATTCGTCTGTGTGTTGCGCTCGCTCATGTCTTTACGTGTTGTCTGTCGAAAGGTCGGGACGGAGTTTAGCAGCACCGTTCATGTATGCGTGCCGAATTTCGTCCTGGGCCTTTTCAGTGTTCCACAGAATCAGTATACGGATGCACCGGGTAAGCGCGCCGGGCGGGGCCATTTCGTGACCGCACATTAGTGGCACGTCGTTCCAGCCGAGGCGTTCACGCGCAACCACGGCCGGGTACTCGGCAACGAGGTCGGGGCTGGTCGTGAACTGAATGGCGGCAATGTCATCCTGCTCGATGCCGTTCTCGTCGACGAGCGCCCGCAACAGCTCTTCGGTCGCCGTCAAGACATCTTCCACCGAAGTGCCCTCGGTTGTCGTCGCGCCCTTGACGCCTCGAACCTTTGTTGCCATTGATTTCTCGTGCCGGCCCTGGGGTCGGACTCATGCTGTTGGACCAGCACCCTGATGATTCACCCGAAATGCGCGTGATTACGGTAATTTAATAGTCACTGGTGACACTGGCGACCTAGTTTGCCACGACTTTTCGTGATGTGCCGCGCGCAAGCGACCTGATGTAGGCCCCTGCCCGTTCTGCGGCTCCTGCGCTATCGCCCTCGGCCAGCCTGTCGATCAGCGCACTCCCGACCACCGCGCCGTCGGCATACTTCGCGACCTCCGCAACATGACCGGCATTCGAAATGCCAAAACCTATCGCCACGGGCAGGTCGGTGTATTTCCGCACGTTCCGGGCCAGTCCCTCGACCCGCTCAGACATCGTTGCCCGTGCGCCCGTCACTCCAAGGACCGAGATGCAGTAGACAAACCCGGCAGCCCGTGCACAGGCGTGCTCAATCGCCTCGTCGGTTGAAGTCAGTGCCAGCAACGGAATCACCCCCAGGCCAACCCGGTCCGCCGCGTCCTGCAACGGACCGGCCTCCTGGGCGGGAAGGTCGGCCACGATCAACCCGTCGACACCAGCTTCACTTACCCTGGAGCAGTACTCGTCGAGGCCCCTGGAAAAGATGTTGTTGTAGTAACCCATAAATACGATCGGCACGTCGATTCCAGCACCACGAATTTCTCTCGCGGTTGCGATGCATGTCTCCGGGGTCACACCATTGAGCAGCGCCCTGTGACCGGACGCCTGAATCGTCGGGCCGTCTCCCAGAGGGTCGCTGAACGGCACACCGAGCTCGACGACATCGGCGCCGCCATCGACAACAGCCCGGACGATATCGGTAGTCAGGTCGATTTCAGGGAACCCGACTGTCACGTACGGGACCAGCGCAATCCGACCCTCGACCCTGGCCTGTTCGAATGCTTCGCGAATTCTGTCGGTTGCCATGTTTGCTTTCGGTTTCCTGGCGGTTTCTTCGGGGTCAGTTTCCTAGTAACCATCTCAAAAGCCCACTCTCCTCTGGTAGACGGGTGCCCGCTGGTGGGCGCCGGGTGAGGGGAAAGTTAAATCTGACAACTTCACCTGTCAACGTATTTTGAGATGGCTTGTTTATACGGTCGCGTGCTGCGGTCACAGATCAGGCTCAGGCTGCTGTCCCGTACTTGGCTATCAGGACCGCGACGGTGTTGTGCAGTGCGTGGGCGAATATCGCCGGCCATATTGAACCGGTTTTAAGGTACACCCAGCCAAGCGCCAATCCCAATGCAAACGTGGGCACGATGGCACCGGGATCAATGTGGAACAGCCCGAACAACAGAGATGAAAGCAGCAGTGCGCGCCCGACTCCGAACCGTTTCAATAGACCGGTGAGGACGAACCCCCGGAAGAAGATCTCTTCTGCAACAGGTCCTGCGATCGCCACGAGCAGAATCGTCAGCACAATGCTTCCGCCGGCCTGGTCCAACACGTCATTTGCGGTATCGCGTGGCAAAAGCAGATCGATGTCCAGCCAGATCACGACCTGCACCCAGGCGATCAGCGCGCTCAGGCCGATGAGCCACATGCCCGCGGCAAACAGGTAAGGTCGGAATCCGCTCGTCTTTACGAAACCAAGTGCGCTCAGCGGCTCCCGGTAGCGCACCGCCGAAAGCGCCAGGCCAATCACGGCAAATGAACCCGACATGACAGTTACAGCAATGATCGAGACCGGTATGCCGACCAGTTCAGCGATGCCGTCGCCCGCATCGGTTGCGATCAGATAGCTGGCCGATACGACCCCAACGCCGAATGCCAGCGCCAGCACTACCGGCCAGAGCGGAGATCGCGTGATTCGGATCAGCAGAATTGCGAGTGCGGCCGACAGGGCGCCGACGATGTAGCCCGCGGGCGAGGCAACCGATGTTTCGAACCCTGCGTATGTGCCGACAACACCGCCGAAACTGAGTATCGAGATCACGACCAGCATCGTGACCGCCGCACCGACGACCACGTCCAGCGGCCCCCATTTTACCTCGGGGAGTCGAGAATCGTTTCGATGCTGGCCGGGTTCAGGTTGGCGTTGGGGCTGGATCAACCGGGCTCCCCTGCGATTTTTTCGACTATGCCCATGTCACGTCTCCGGAAAGATCAGGGTCGAGCGGTCTTGCGGCGAAAGCGGCATGCTCCCGCCTCGATGCACCGACCGTAGTGAACTCACCGTGACCTGGCAGGACGACGGTCGAGTCGGGCAGTGTCAGGATGTGTGTTTTGATCGAGTCGAGCATCTGTTTGAGGGCTTGCGGGGACCCTGACCTGCCGGGACCGCCGGGGAACAGCGTATCGCCTGTGAACACGTGAGAAATCGCGTTTGTTGACCTGGGGTCACTCGTTCCGGATACTGTCCCAGATTCAAGCGCAGCATCGGGTCCGGGCGAAAGCCCGAGCATGAAACACGTCGAGCCGGGAGTGTGGCCGGGCGTCGCCACGGGGCGCAGCGTTATGTCACCGGCCCCGATCAGGTTGCCGGTCGCAATGTCGAGCAGCTCTGGCAACTTCTGGACCGGGCCGGGCAGCGACCCTCTGTCGTCCGCCCCGATGCCAACGGGGACGTTGAACTCGCCAATCACTGCGGCAAAGCCTTCCAGGTGGTCCTGGTGGCCGTGGGTGATCAGCACCGCTCCGACGCTCGTCGCCCTGGCTGCCGCGATCAGCTCGTCCGGGTTCGCAGGGGTATCGACTATTACCGATTTTCCAGTACGGATACAGGTGATCAGGAACGCGTTGTTTGCGAATCCCGAAACGAACCGTTGAATTGACCACCGCTCGCCGGTAAAAATTGTGCTCACAGGCGTTTCACCCCGATCTGGCACCCCGGTCTGGCCGCCGTAATATTCATCGTAATGATCGACCTTCGCAAGTCGATCTCGTCAAGTCGGTCCGGCGGTCAATTTGGGCATCAGTACGGTCATCAGTCCGTCGGCCTGTATGTCAGGCAAAAAGAAGCGGCGCAGTAAGCGCCGCTTCAAGAAGCTCAGTTTGCCAGAGCCAGAGCCGGAGGCAATAAAAACCGACTTATCCGTGCTATGTGGTGGCCTGCGGTTCTCGACCGGTGGCACTGCCGACCTGTTCTTCGCCCGCCGGCACTTCGTCAACTGGCTCATCCGCAGGCGGAGCCGGGTCGTCGGTCGCCATCGGGCTGGCTGCCAGCGGGTCCTTGCCTTCGACGATCGCCACGAATTGGTCGGCGTCGATGGTCTCGTGTTCGAGCAGGAACTGTGCGATGCCTTCCAGCTCCTTGTCGTGTTCGGCGAGGAGCTTGCTGGCCATTTCGTCACCCTCTCTCAGCAGCCGGTTGATCTCGTCGTCGATGATCACTTCGGTCTTGAGCGAGTAATCGCGTTCTTCCGACATTTCTCGTCCCAGAAACACCGCGCCACCGTGCCGTTTGCCAAACGAGCGGTGCGACAGCTTGTCGCTCATGCCGAGGCGCATCACCATTTCCCGGGCGATGTCGGTTGCCTGCTCGAAGTCGTTCGAAGCCCCCGTAGTCACTTCGCCGATTTTCAGGACCTCAGCGGCCCGGCCGCCCATCGCACTTGCGATCTGGGCTTCAAGCTGCTCCTTCGATGAGTAGGTCCTGTCTTCCTGCTGCCACCTTGTGAAACCACCCGCCTGACCGCGGGCGATGATCGATATCTTACCGATTGGCGAACCGCCCGGCATCAGGTGTGAGACCAGCGCGTGGCCCGCCTCGTGGTAAGCGGTGATCTTGCGGTCTTTTTCGCTGATCACCTTGCTTTTGCGAGCTGGCCCCATCGAGACGCGGTCGATCGACTCGGTCATGTTTTCAAAGGTGATGGTCTTCTGGTTGTTGCGTGCGGCAAGCAGCGCAGCTTCGTTGATCAGGTTCGCGAGGTCGGCACCCGTGAAGCCGGGGGTCTGCCTGGCGATCTCGCCCAGCTCGACCTGCTTGTCGAACGGCTTGCCCTTGGCATGGACATCCAGGATCGCAGTGCGTCCGCGAATATCAGGGTTGTCGAGGACGACCCGGCGGTCGAACCGGCCCGGCCGGAGCAGGGCAGGGTCGAGGATATCGGGACGGTTGGTCGCGGCAATGACAATCACGTTCGTTGCCGAATCGAAGCCGTCCATCTCGACCAGGATCTGGTTCAGGGTCTGCTCGCGTTCGTCGTGGCCGCCACCCAGGCCGGCGCCGCGGTGTCGGCCGACGGCGTCGATTTCGTCCACAAAAATAATGCAGGGTGCGTGCCGTTTGGCCTGGTCGAACAGGTCGCGCACGCGGGAGGCGCCGACACCGACGAACATCTCGACGAATTCGGAACCGGAGATCGAGAAGAAGGGCACGCCCGCCTCGCCCGCAACGGCGCGGGCGAGCAGGGTCTTGCCGGTCCCGGGAGGCCCGACCAGCAGTATGCCGCTGGGGATTTTTGCGCCCAGCGCCTGGAAGCGTTCCGGGTACTTCAGGAACTCGACAACTTCTTCGAGTTCTTCCTTGGCCTCGGGCACACCTGCCACGTCGAAGAAGGTAACGGTCGCCTTCGAGCCGACGAACATGCGTGCGCGGGAACGCCCAAAGCCCATCTGCTGATTACTGTTGCCCTGTGCCTGCCGCATCATGAACAACAGGATTCCGCCGAAAAGGATCAGCGGGAGGAACCCGATCAGGATTCCAAAGATGCTGGAAAACCCGCCGCCCGAGTCGACGTTGACGGTGTAGTTGGCGTTATCGATCCCGGCGTCGCTGAGCAGCTCGGCAATGCTGGAACCCGCTTCCTTGCGGGACTTGAATACGTTAACGCCATCGGTGATGGTCAGTGAGTCGCCTTTTACCTCAATCTCAAGCCTGGAAGATCCACTGCTGTTCTTCGCGAGTTCGACAACCTCGTTGATGCCGATTTCCTTCACGCTGTCAGTTGGTGAATCAACGAACAAGAAGAAGATGGTGATCACTGCGACGATGATCACAAGATAGACGAGGCTGTTCCGCATCCAGCGGCTGTTCATATGTCCTGGCCTTCCAATCCCTGTTCTCGTTATTTCCGGGGCTGACCGGGCCGGTCTGCGTGCCGGGCCAGTAGTTCGATGAGAATATTTGTCTCCACGGTTCAACCGAGCCACTGGAGACTGTTGATGTGCGCTCGAATCTCGTTGCTGACTAGTCGTAATCGTAGCATAGCGGGGGTGTTGCGCAGCATTGGTGTTTGCCCTTGATACGTGTGGTTAGCCGGTGAAGATTCGTACTGGCTTCCAATTGAGTATCGGCCCTGGGGTTGGTATATTTGAAGTTCGTCCGAATTGACACTGGAAATAAGTGCGCTCAATTCGCCAGGTCTGGCCGTATCTGGCCTTATTTGACGGGGCGCAGTTCGGCGGGAACGGCTCGCCCGGTGTCACAGGGAGTGCAAACATAGCAAAAGAATTCAGGGTGAATCGCCGAATTCGAGCCGACGAGGTTCGGGTTGTTCGCGGTGAGGATTCAACCGAATCAGTCGTGATGCCGTTGCATGACGCCCTCGACATGGCGCTGGATGAAGGACTCGACCTCGTCGAGGTCGGTCCAAACCAGAACCCACCCGTGGTTCGCATCCTGGATTACGGTCGTTTCAAATTTATTCAGAGCAAAAAGCAGCGAGAAGCCCGCAAGATCTCGCGGAGCGCCAGCAGACAGAAAGACGTAAGACTCAGCCCGGTAATGTCGGACAACGACATCGAAACGAAAATCCGAACCACGAAGAACCTTCTTGGCCAGGGTGCAAAAGTCAGGGTGTTCGTACGGTTCCGCGGTCGTCAGCGTGCACACCCCGAAATCGCAATGAAAGTACTGAGAAAAGTTGCCGAAGGCGTGGCGTCGGTCGCAAAACTAGAGAAACCGCCGGGAATGGAAGGACGGGTATTGAGCATATTGCTTGCACCTTCGCCGCAGCAGAAAGAGCGGGAACGACAACAAAAAGCATCAACCGTCGCCTGCCACTGCCACTGCCACTGCCACTGCCGCGCCCGCGTCCACCGGGGGCTCTGGGGCAGAGAGCAAGCCGGCCGACAACGCGGTCGCGCCAGAAAAATGAAAAATAAGAAGAACGGCCCCGGGGCAGACAGGCCCGGGCCAACAACCAGGACCGGGAACGGAAACTTTCTAACATGCCGAAGATGAAGACCCACAAGGGTGCCAAGAAGCGGTTCCACATCAGTGGCACCGGCAAGGTGCTGCGCACGAAGGGCCCAAAAAGCCACTTCCGGCGCCGCAGGGCCGCCAGGGTCAAACGCCTGTTCGGCGGGAAGGTCGCTCTCGATTCAAAGAAATTTTCAAAGAGCATCAAGCAGGCCATCAGCGCAGTTCGCTAGGAATAGCGGCATAATTATGTGAATTCATTGCCGGACTGCCGGGATCTCAGGCGAGTCCGGCAATTGTTTGAACGAGGAGAGATACGTTGGCCAGGGTCAGGGGCGGAACAACTACACGAAAGCGGCACAAGGCCGTGCTCAAGGCAACGCGCGGCCACCGGGCGGCACGGAGCCGGCGGTATCGCGTTGCGCGGGAATCGCTGACCCATGCGCTTGCCTACGCGACGGCCCACCGCCGCCTGAAGAAGCGCACGAACCGATCGCTGCAGATCGTCCGGATCAATGCAGCTGCCCGGACAAATGGCATCAACTACGCCAGCCTGATCCACGGCATGGCGCTTGCAGGCGTCGAACTCGACCGCAAGTCGCTTGCAGAGCTGGCAATCCGGGAGCCCGAAGGCTTCTCCGAGGTCGTAAAAGTCGCGCAGACAGCACTGCCAGGCTAAGACGCTGTCTCCAAAACGTCCTCTCCCCGGGGAGACGGGTGCCCCTATGCAATCGGGGCGCGAGGTGAGGGGAAAGCCGCCCGGTTTACCGCCTGCTTTCGACGGCACCAGGCCACTCTCGAAAACGTCTTCCTCAACCGCGCCCACAAGTGGGCACCCGTCTCCCGCGGG
>JADFLG010000190.1 GCA_022564545.1 Chloroflexota bacterium
GTCTCAAGGAAAATCTTCGGGCGAGGGGACGATTTGCTTACGCGAAATCAACAGGTTGCCCGAGTTGATGTGTTGAAGCCACGATTCACAAGTCTGCAGTTTCAGCTCAAGGCGTTAGTGGAGCTCGGAGACGAACCAAAATCCGTTCTTGAAGTCGGCCCCGGACGTGGCTACTTTCGTGCCATGGCTGAAATTTTAGGATATGAAATATCGACTGTCGATCTCAATCCGGAGAACAATCCCGACTACGACTGCAAAATCTCTGAACTTGAACCGCCCGATCAATTCGACGTTGTTTGCGCATTTCAAGTTCTAGAGCACATGCCGTACCAATCCTCATTGGAAATGTTTCAAGAGATGGCAAGGCTGTCGAAAAAATGGATTCTGATTTCGGTTCCGACTAAGCGGCATTCTCTGTCTGTCCGACTACAGGTACCAGAGAAACTAACACGCAGACGATTCGGGTTGTCATGGTTACGTGGAGGTAAGCAACTCACAGTCCGGATGGAATTTCCGAGACAATCCGACTTGCCAAATCAGGAGCCGGAAGACTGGAAGCCCCACCACTGGGAATTGGGGCGGAAGGGGTACCCAACGAAACGGTTTATGAAAGACCTCTCCGGCAGCGGATTTCAGCTGGTTGAAAGATTCACGAATCCGTACCACGATTACCACGAGTACTTTGTATTCAAGCACTAATGGTGGGCCCGGCTGGACTTGAACCAGCGACCAATCGGTTATGAGTTGTGTGGTCTAGCTGGTCTGTTGAGCAACCTCGGTTTAGTTGCAATAAACTAATTTCGTATCAATTTTATCGACTAAACGAGTGCTGTAACCGCGACTTCAGTTGTACTCACATCATATAGTCGTCCTTCAATCGAGAGGCGGCAGCTTCACGCCCAGGATCACCCGCAGATAGTTGACGTTGTGGGCCAGGTAGTCGTCGACGGCGAGGTCGAGATTTCCGCCGATCGCGTCGAAGCCAGCACCGCCCGGTGCCATTCACCCCTTGCCAGAACCCACCTGCCCATCCGATACTGAATCGAAGATCCCTCCACAGGGGTCGGGACGAGGAATGCAGCCAGAGTTCGGACCAATGACCACCCGATCCGGCTGCGCAGCCTCCCAGGCGAAACCAGTTCGCCCGGTGTTTCGATCATTTCTTGCGAGCAGATCACTCGCCAGAATTCTCGACTCACCCGTCAGCAACGCCTTTAGCAACTCCCGCATTTAGCCCGGCTTATCCGGCGAAGCCACTGGACACTGACTACTGTCATCCTGAATTCATTTTCAGGATCAACCGATCAAATCGGAACACACGTCACGATTCAGCCTTCGTCGACCATGCGCCGGCCACTTAGTGTCACCAGACTCCAAATGCGAACACACACGGTTGTGGGGTTACCGGGTCATAGCTTCCCATGGGATCTCGAAACCTCCGAACAATACCCGGAGCAGTCGTTTAGCCCCGAAAATCGACGTGTGGACCGACTTCCTGTAACAACAGAACAAGCGGTAACACGCCCGAAAGTGCTGTAGTCCGGTTCCCAAAGGTCCTCCCTTCCTTGCCCTGGCGTGCCCCGCGGAGCTCGCGCTGGCACCCAAGGACGCATGTCCGCCCGGTGCAAAGAGGGAGTTAGAGGGAAGGTGAAATGCGACGCGCGACCAAGTGCGCCGCGCACGCACGGAGCCAAACGTGGGACCCGTTCAACTGCACCATTCCCAGTCCCGATTTATCGGGGCCAAAAAAAGTGCCATCGGCACTTATCTCAGCCCATCGGAATAAAAAGCCGCCGGGTCAAAAAGTACGAAAATTCCCAGGCAGTGCACTGTGATTCCCCTTCCTTCGGGAGGGGGCCAGGGGGAGGGTAGATATACGGGCCCAAGTGGTCCGATCACGCCCGGCCCCAAACGCACCGCCCAATCACAGCGTTGCTGACGATAAGCAATGTTCGACAATCCCCGACTTCGCGTCGGGGGCACATTCAGCTGACGAGATACACCGTCGGCCGTTTGCGCGTTCTGTCGATCGCTACCCGACCAGCCGCAATTTCGTGTACCGCCCGCCGATCAGCCATTCGGTGACGTAGATATTGCCGTCGTCGTCGGAAGTGATGCCGTGCGGACTGTTGAACAGTCCCTCGACCAGTCTGCTGGTGCGGCGGGGGATGTCGTTATCGCCGGGCTCGTTCGGCCAGGCCGGCTCCTCGGAAACAGGCGTGTTGTCGCCCAGATACCCGACCAGTTCGTCGTTGGGTCCGACGATGGTCACGCGGGCATTCAGTTCGCCAACCAGTACGTTCTCGCCATAGTCGGCAAATACCGTCGGGCGGTCGAAGTAATCCGCACCGATCGTCCTTATATAGCCGCCCTCCATGTCGAACACCTGCACGCGGCCGTTCGCCCGGTCAGCCACGAGCAATTCGGGAGCATCCGGTCGGGTATCGATCCACAGGGAGTGAGGACAGTCGAACCTGCCAGCGCCTTCTGTTCCGTCGATCGAAGATAAAAAGTCGCCCGCCGCGTTGTAACGGTGGACAAGACTTTGCCCGTAGCCATCGGCCACCCAGATATCGCCGTTGCCGCCACACCGGTCGTCGAAGGCTATGGCGCTGGTCGGCGAGAACAGGTCGTTCTCATAGGCAGGAATTGCGGGTGTGTCCAATTCCAATTCGACCTCACCCGTCATCGAGACCCGCACGACTTTGCCAACCGGTGGTTCGGGCATGTAGTCGTAGTCGTGATCGGGGTCCCGCTTTCGGCCGTTGTCGGCAATCCAGATCGACTGCATGTAGCCGTGGGTAGCGAGCGTGAGGCCATGTGCTTCGGTGACCGGCACCCCAAAGGATCGGACCAAATCGCCGGCGGGAGTCAGGATCACGACCAGCGATTCGGTCGGGTGAAAGGTGACGATCTGGCCCTCGGTCGAGAAAGCCGCGCCGTGGTGCGCCCAGCCGCGTGCTGCCGAATCGGCTGAGGGCAGTTCGGCCCAATCTGAAATCCACTCGAACTCTAAGTCACCAGCTGAAATCTGCATTTGTCGTTCCCGTTCGCCTTTTTCGCGCACAT
>JADFLG010000010.1 GCA_022564545.1 Chloroflexota bacterium
CATGGTAGTTTGTGACTATGTGTCCGTCGGTGTCCCACACGAACCCCGAGCCTGAGCCCTCGCCCTGCGCTGTGACGGCCCGGATGAACACGACCGACTGGACTGTCCTCTCATAAAGATCGGCCAGGTGTTCGCCCTGGGCCGCAACGATTTCCGCGGGAGTCAGTTCGGCAATCGTCAGGTCTGGAGATACTTGCGGTGCCAGTTCCGGAGATTCTTCAACCACTATTTCAGGCAACGCGTCGCCGGTTGGCCTTTCGCTGTCGTCTTCTGCAAACGCAGTTTGGATTGAACCGCCCGCACCGTCCGAATCGCCCGGTAAGTGTGAAACCGTGTCGCCAGAACCGGCTTTGGCGGGCGTAACTGTGCCAGCAAGCAAGGCCGGAGAGTCGTCGCCAGCGTTGGAGACCTGCTCGGTCGTGGGCACGGTCGACACCGTGGGGTCGACCGCGTCCGTCCCGCCGCTGCATGCGATGGCGGTTGTCAGAACCAGCGCTGCAAGTCCGCCGATAAAAAATTTCTGGAGTTTATTCACTGCTGTCATATTGATTTTGATGCGCTACTGGACCGATCGGTCTCCCCGTGCCTGTTGGCCGTGGTTGACTGTGCCCGAGGATGAAGAATTACCGTTATTTAGCTTACGAAGCGAACATGTAACAAACTTGTGGGTCGCCATGAATCCGACCTGGTGAGTCTGCGTACGCGAGGCCGGATAACCCGGAATCCATACCAGGACCCGTTACCTCTGCCAGCCCGACGCTATCGGCAGGCGGCGGTCCTTTCCAAACGCGAGGCCCGTGATCTTCACGCCTGGTGGTGATTGTCGCCGCTTGTATTCGTTGATGTCGATGAGGCGAACCACCCGTCGGACTGTCGCTTCGCTCGCGCCACCCTCCGGCAGCGCCTGCTCTTTCTGCACGATCAGGTCGGGCGACATCCGTTCTTCGATGTACATGTGAATGATGCGGTCCAGCTGACCGTACGGCGGGAGCGAGTCCTCATCGAGCTGGTCAGGCCGTAGTTCGGCACTGGGCGGTTTGTCGATGATCGCCTGCGGTATGGGCGACCCCGGACCTCGCCTGTTGCGATGGTCGCAAAGTTCGTAAACCAGCGTTTTCGGCACGTCCTTAATTACCGCGTATGCGCCAGCCATATCTCCATACAGCGTCGCGTACCCGGTCGCCATTTCCGACTTGTTGCCGGTGGGCAGGACCAGCCAGCCGAACTTGTTGGCAATCGACATCATCAGGTTTCCGCGGATGCGGGCCTGTGTGTTCTCCTCGGACAGACCGGGCTCGGTGCCCTCGAATGCTTCGCCAAGCATCTCTTCGAATGCAGCGTGGCCTGGTTCGATGGGAATCTTCCACAGCTCGACACCCAGGCGAGAGCACAGGTCTTCGGCATCGACGATGCTGCCTTCAGATGAATACCTCGACGGCAGTGCGACCCCGACCACGTTCTCAGCGCCGATAGCATCAGCGGCAATCGCGGTGACCAACGCCGAATCGATACCTCCCGATACCGCGATCGCCACCTTTTTGAAGCCCGTCTTCTTCAGGTAGTCCCCGGTCCCGACGATCAGCGCCCGGTACACAGCCTCAAGTCGCTCCAGCCGATGAACCGACAGCTCAGGAAGTTGCGGCCTGACGGTTGGCACCGGGACATCCAGCTCGACCGTCGTTGGCTCCGCAATCCGGTCAAGTTCGTCCTGGGGGACCGCCTGGGCCTGGTGGTGCAGCCGCAGTCTCTCGAGCGAGGTGATATCGATATCGGCCACCAGCAACGATTCTTCAAATCGGGCGGCGGAACCGATCAGGTCGCCATCGGGTCCCGCCAGCATGCTCCCGCCATCGAACACCAACTCGTCCTGGCCGCCAACCTGGTTCACATAGAGGGTGTAAACGCGGTTGCGGTGGGACAACCTGGTGACGATCTCGATCCGGTGTCCCTGCTTGCCCGATTCATAGGGCGAAGCGTTCAGGTTGACGATGACTTGAGCACCGGCTGCGCACTGGACTTCCGACGGCCCGACAGGTTCCCAGATGTCTTCGCAAATGCTGATGCCGACCTTGATTCCACGAATCGACAATATCGGGCATTCGTTTCCGGCGCTGAAGTAGCGTCGTTCGTCGAACACCCCGTAGTTGGGAAGATGAATCTTCCGATACGTTGCAACCACTTTCCGCCGGTAGAGCACTGCTGCGGCATTGAACAGGCTGCCGTCTTCTGAATCGACGAACCCGACCAACGCCACGATGTCGCCCACAGTCTGGGCGATACGGCCCAGCGCCGCCCTGTTTGCCGCTATGAAGTTGTCGTACAGGACGAGGTCTTCCGGGGGGTAGCCGGTGACAGTCAACTCAGGAAAGGCGACAAGATCGGCACCCTGCTCCTGCGCCCGCCCGATCCACTCTTCGATCAGCCGCGCATTGCCGTCGATATCGCCAACCGTTGTGTTTATCTGGGCAGCCGCCACGCGAATCGTGGCCGTCGGACCCGAACTGCCGGCATCGGAAGTCATGTTGGGTTAATTCTATCGCCGCCGGTGACCGCAGTTACCGCCCCTGGCCACCAACCGGGTCTATCGCCGCTGTCGATCGCCGTTACCAGGGCTAGCCGCCACCGGGGGCAGCTGCCGCCATGACCGGTGGCCGGGCATAACCGCTGACAGTCGGCAGGCGGGAGTCGCCCATCAGGAAGATGTCGATTTGTCGGGCGCACCGGCGTCCGCTGGCGATCGCGTTGACAACCAGCGACTGGCCCCGCTGCATGTCACCACATGAGAACACTTTGTCGAGGTTGGTCTTCATCGTGCCGTCGGCAGCGACATTGCCCATCGGGTCGTACTTCACACCGAGGTCATCGAGAAGACCATCGTGTTGCGGGTGGATGAAGCCCATAGCGAGGAGAACGGCGTCAGCTTCGATGATGAACTCACTCCCCGGAATTTCGTTCATATCGAAACGTCCGGTCTCTTGGCTCTTAACCCACTCGACGCGTATGCACTCCAGCAGCTTCAAGTTGCCATCGTCATCACCCACGAACCGCCTGGTGAGCACGTTGAAATCCCTGTCGCCACCCTCTTCGTGCGCGCTCGAAGTACGGAAGATCGTGGGCCACTGCGGCCACGGGTTTGTTTCAGTGCGAGTTTCCGACGGTCGGGGCATGATCTCCATTTGCACGATATTCGCGGCGCCCTGCCGGTGCGATGTGCCCAGGCAGTCGGCCCCGGTGTCGCCCCCGCCGATGATGACGACCTTCTTGCCGTACACATCGATGGTTTCCTCTGGAGGAAACTCCTGGCCCCTCTGCTTGCGGTTCTGCTGAGTGAGGAACTCCATTGCGAAGTAGACGCCCTTGAGGTCGCGTCCTTCGATCGGCAGGTCACGGGGCACGGTAGAGCCACCGGAAAGGCAGATAGCGTCGAAATCGGCGAGCAACTCTTCATGTGTGATGTCGACCCCGACGTTGGTGCTTACGAGGAACTCGACGCCCTCTCCGCGCATTTGATCGACACGTCGCTCAATAATGTGCTTTTCGAGCTTGAACTCGGGGATCCCCAGCGTCAGCAGTCCACCAACGTACTCGTCACGCTCGAACACGGTGACAGAATGGCCTGCCCGCGCCAGCTGCTGCGCAGCCGCCAGACCGGCCGGGCCAGACCCGACAACGGCAACCTTCTTTCCGGTCTTGTTTTCCGCAGGTTCCGGCTTGATCCAGCCCTCCCGCCAGCCGCGGTCGGCAATGGCTTTTTCAATCATTTCGATCGCCACGGGATCTGAATTTATCGCAAGCACGCATGAAGATTCGCACGGAGCGGGGCAAATGCGGCCCGTGAATTCCGGGAAGTTGTTTGTCGCGTGCAGCTGGTGAATAGCCTCTTCCCAGTTGCCGTGATAGAGGAAGTCGTTGAACTCGGGAATGAGGTTCCCAAGCGGGCACCCGCTGTTGCAGAAAGGCACGCCGCAGTCCATGCAACGGCTCGCCTGGCGACGGGCGTCCCCATCGCCCCACTCCAGGTACACCTCTTGCCAATCGCCAACACGCGCTATCTTGTCCCGGCGCAGAGGGATCCTGCGACCGGCCTCCATGAACCCCGTCACTTTACCCACGGCTGCCTACCCGTTCCTTCGAGCCGGGGGAGCCGGGCGTATCTCCGGCTCCGTTCCCCGAATCCATGCCGGCGCCAGAAGAAGACGCAGCCGTGGCCCGCCTCCGCAAGATGCGTGCATAGTCTCTCGGGAATACTTTCTTGAATTGCTTAACCGTGGTTGGCCAATCGTCCAGCAATTTCCTGGCGAGCTTGCTGCCGGTGTAATCGAGATGCTTCTCGATCATCCCTTTGAGCACGCGGTCGTCATCCGAGCCCGGAGTCACCTCAAGCAGGTCGGCAATTGCGCTGTTGAAATGCTTCTCGAACGAACCATCGGGGTCGATCACGTACGCAACACCGCCGCTCATCCCCGCACCAAAGTTGCGTCCGGCCTCACCGAGCACCGCCACTCGACCGCCGGTCATGTACTCGCAGCCATGATCGCCGATACCTTCGACAACAGCCGTTGCCGCGGAGTTGCGGACCGCGAACCGCTCGCCCGCAAGTCCGTTCACATAGGCCTCGCCACCGGTCGAACCGTAAAGGGCGACATTGCCAATGATGATGTTTTCGTGTGCCTCGTACGTACTGCCTTCCGGAGGCGTGATCACCAGCCTTCCGCCCGATAGGCCCTTGCCGAAATAATCGTTGGCGTCGCCCTCGACCTTGAACGTGATGCCCTTTACCAGCCAGGCCCCGAAGCTCTGGCCGGCCGAACCCTGGAATGTGAAGTTGATGAGGCCGTCTGGCAGGCCTTCCTCGCCGGTCTTCTTGGCGATAATTCCGCTGAGAGTGGCACCAACAGTTCGATTGACGTTTCTCACCGCAAGGGTTTCGCTGACCGTCTCGCCCCTGTCGAGAGCCGGCCGTGCCAGCTCGATCAGCCTGTTGTCGAGCGCCCTGTCCAGGCCGTGGTCCTGCAGTATTTGCTGGTACGGGTGGTCGTTCGGCAGGACCTCTGGCTTCATGATGATGGGCGAGAGGTCGAGCGTCTTCGCCTTCCAGTGCACAATGTCTTCGCGGGCCTTCAGCCTGTCGACCCGGCCGATCATCTCGTTGACTGTGCGGAAACCCATTTTTGCCATGAGCTCACGGAGGCCCCCGGCAAGGAACATGAAGTAGTTCACAACTGCATCGGGAGTGCCGGTGAACTTCTTGCGCAGCTCCGGGTCCTGCGTGGCAACCCCGACCGAGCAGGTATTCAAGTGGCACTTGCGCAGCATGATGCAGCCCAACGAGATGAGAGAGCCGGTTGCAATGCCCCATTCCTCGGCGCCCAGCAGGGCTGCGATCATGATGTCCCGCGACGTCTTCATTTGCCCGTCCGTTTGCACGACGATGCGATCACGCAGCCCGTTGGCAACCAGCACCTGCTGGGTTTCGGCAACTCCGAGTTCCCACGGAAGGCCCGCATGGCGAATCGAACTGAGCGGCGACGCCCCGGTGCCACCTGAGTCGCCCGAGATCAGCACCACGTCGCCCTTACCCTTGGCAACACCGGCCGCAATGATCCCAACGCCGGCCACCGAAACAAGCTTTACGTGAACGCGAGAGTCCGGGTTCACGTTCTTGAGATCGTGAATGAGTTGTGCCAGGTCCTCAATTGAGTAGATATCGTGGTGCGGCGGGGGAGATATCAACTCGACGCCCGGAGTCGTCTTCCTGATGTACGCGATATAGTCCGTGATTTTCGGCCCGGGGATCTCGCCGCCCTCACCGGGCTTGGCCCCCTGCGCCATTTTGATCTGCAGGTCTTTTGCATTTACCAGGTAGTTGGTCGTGACTCCGAACCTGCCCGAGGCGACCTGCTTGACAGCACTGGAACGCGAATCGCCGTTTTCTTCGAGAGTGAACCGCTCCGGGTCCTCTCCACCCTCACCCGTATTCGAGCGGGCCTTAATGCGGTTGGTCGCTATCGCCAGGGTTTCGTGGGCCTCACGGCTGATCGACCCCAGCGAAATAGCACCGGTTGCGAAGCGCTCGACGATCTGCCTGGCTGGCTCGACCTCGTCAAGTGGGATTCCGTCTCCGAAGACGGGTTCCAGCATGTTCCTGATCGTGATGTGTTCGTTGCCTTCCTCATCCGAAGCCGCTTCGAACTGCTTGAACACGTCATGATCGTTTCGCGTGACCGCGTCCTGCAGCAGTGAAATAGTGTCCGGGTTCCACATGTGGCGTTCACCGGTCGCCCGCCACAGGTAAAGACCCCCGAGGTCCAGCATGAGGTTCGAGGGAATGTTGTCGGGTGAGTAGGCATGTGAATGGTTGGCCAGGATGTCGAGGGCCACTTCCCGGGTGCCGATTCCGCTGATGCGGGAAACGGTCCAGGTGAAGAACTCGTCGATAAGCTCTTGCGAAAGTCCGAGCGCCTCGAAGATCTGCGCGCCGATATAGCCCTGAAGGGTAGAGATACCCATCTTGGCCATCGTTTTTACAACGCCTTCTTCGACTGCCTCCCGGTAGTTCTCCTCGGCCTTCTCCTGCAGCGGAATCCGTTCCTCAGCAGTCGGGTGATGGCGCAGTCCGGCAATTGTCTCCAGAGCAAGGTACGGGTTGATCGCCGAGGCACCGTAGCCAAACAGAGTTGCAAAGTGGTGCACCTCGCGCGGCTCGCCCGACTCGACAATGATGTCGGCCTGCGCTCGGTTGCGCTCCCGTATCAGGTGGTGGTGCACTGCACCCGTTGCCAGCAATGAGGGGATATATGCGTTTTCACTGTCCACGCCCCGGTCGGACAAAACCAGAAGGGTGTATCCGTCTTCGATCGCCTGGCTGGCCTCGTCACGAATGCGGTCGAGAGCGGTATCGAGCGCCTCGGTCCCGCCTGCGACCGGGAAGAGGGTTGAGATTGTCCGGGTTTTCACTCCGGGCGCATTCGAACTCTTGATCTTCGCCAGTTCAGCATTCCTGAGCACCGGGTGGTCGATTCGCAGTGTGCGGCAATGCAGGGGCGTCGTTTCGAAAATGTTCGTGCGACGGCCCGCCGGGACTGCGCGCTGGGTGACCAGCTGTTCGCGAATGGCGTCGAGCGGAGGGTTGGAGACCTGGGCGAACGCCTGCTTGAAGTAGGCAAACAGGTTTTGCGGCTTGTCTGACAGGACGGCGAGCGGCACGTCGCTGCCCATCGAGCCCTGCGGCTGGTGCGCAGTGATCGCCATCGGGCTGATCAGCAGGCTCAGGTCTTCTCGCGAGTAGCCGAACGCCATTTGCCGGCTGACAAGGGTTTCGATGTCGGCACCCGGGACGTTGTCAGCCTCGGGCAGCAAATCGACCGTTACACGGTTTTCTTCGAGCCACTCCCCGTACGGGTTTTGAGATGCAATCCGGTGAATCACCTCGTCCGGTTCGACGATTCGCTGCTGCTTGAAATCGATGAGGAACATCCGCCCCGGTTCGAGACGCGCCCGGTACTTGATGTTCTCGGGCGCAATGTCAAGGACACCGGTTTCCGACGCCATCACCAGCAGGTCGTCTTTCGTGACCCAGTAGCGGAAAGGGCGCAGGCCGTTTCTGTCGAGGACCGCGCCAAGTGCGTCGCCGTCGGTAAACACGATCATTGCGGGGCCGTCCCAGGGCTCCATGATGTTGCCGTGGTACTCGTAGAAGTCCTTGACCTCCTGCGGCATCGATTCGTGGCCGTACCAGGCGGCGGGCATCAGCATTGCCGCCGTGTGCTCGACCGAACGTCCCGTCATGCGGAGCAGCTCGAACACGTTGTCGAGCGATGCGGTGTCGGACGGGTCGTCCGGTTCGCATATTGGCAGCAACTGGTCGATCTTGTCGCCGAAGAACGGCGACTCGAGCGTGCGTTCTCTTGCCTGCATCCAGTTGCGGTTGCCGCGCACAGTGTTGATTTCGCCGTTGTGGGCCAGCATCCGGTAGGGGTGGGCGAGTTTCCACGAGCCGAGCGTGTTGGTCGAAAAGCGTGAGTGGACGAGACCGAATGCGCTGACCAGCTTCGGATCTTGCAGGTCCGGATAGAACTCAGCGAGCTGGCCGACGAGCAACATGCCCTTGTAGATCAGGGTGCGGGACGACCACGAACACACATAGAATTCACGGAGCAGGACCTTGCGGGTCTCGGCGTCGGACTCGGCGTACAGGAACTGCTTCTCGGCGGTCTTTCGGGCCAGGTACAACCTGCGCTCGAAATCGTCGCCTTCAACTCCATCGGGGGCGGCAACGAACAGTTGCGAAATCTTCGGCATGATCGCCCTGGCAGTGATACCAATCGCATTCGGGTTGTTCGGAACGTCGCGCCACCCGAGGACCTGCATGCCGTTTTCAGTGCTCGCCAACTCCATGGCCGCACGCGCCGCGGCGTTGAGCGCACCGTCGTTCGGCAGGAAGCACATCGCAACCCCGTAGCGGCGCTCGTTCGGCAGTGTGAACCCTTCCTGCCCGGCAACCTTGCGCATGAACTCGTCGGGCATCTGAATAGTTATGCCCGCGCCATCGCCGGTCAACGGGTCGGCCCCGGATGCTCCCCGGTGTCCGAGATTGATCAGCACTTCAAGCGCCTGGTCGATAATCTTGCGGGTGCGTTTGCCGGTAATGTTGGCAACCATTCCGACACCACACGCGTCGTGTTCCAGTTCGGGAACGTACAGCCCGCGTTCGGCGATGTCGGTGAAATCTGGCAACACCGGTTCGGGTCGGGGGTCAAAATTTTTCCGGGCTTCGGTCATACTTCTCCTGTTTGCGAGGGTACGTTATCTCGAGCGGGGATACCTGTATTACAGGTACCGGTATCTCGCCAGCTCGTAATCGGTCACCGTATTGCAGAACTGCTGCCATTCGAGCCGCTTGTTCTCAAGGAGGTTGTCCATAACGGTCGTTCCAAGGGCCTGTTCAAGCAGTTCACTGTTTTCCGCAAGACGAATCGCCTCGTCGAGCGTCCGCGGTAGTTTTGCCACGCCGCGTTCGCTCAGTTCTGCATCCGACATTCTGTACACGTCGGCCTCGATCGGTTCGGGCAGCGGCATGTTCTTCTCGATGCCGTCAAGGCCCGCAGCCAGCAGGACCGAGAACAGTAGATATGGGTTGGCCGCAGAATCGGGTGCACGGTATTCGACGCGCACGCTCTCTTCCCGTCCCGGTCGGTACGTGGGAACCCGGATCAAATCGCCAAAGTTGCCGGTCGTCCACGAAGCGAAAATCGGGGCTTCGAGACCGGGCTGCAGGCGTTTATAGGAATTGACCCACTGGTTCGTCACCACGCACATCTCGGCAGCATGGCGCATGAGACCGGCTATGAACTGCCGGCCAGTCTCGGAAAGGTGCAGATCGGCGTCGGCGTCGAAGAACGCGTTCTCGTCGCCCCTGAAGAGCGACATATGGGTGTGCATTCCCGAACCGTGCCGGTCGCCAAATGGGCGGGGCATGAAAGTTGCATAGCCGCCGGCAGGAGCGGCGATCTCCTTGGCGACCACCTTGAACGTGATCACCGAATCGGCCATTGTCAGCGCGTTCATGTGGCGCAGGTCGATCTCGTGCTGGCCGCTCCCCACCTCGTGGTGGCTGTGTTTCACGGGGATACCCATTTGCTCCAGCGTCAGCACCGTGTCGCGGCGCAGGTCTGCCCCCGTGCCATCGACCGAAGTCTGGTCGAAGTAACCGCTCTGGTCCTGGTGGCCTTCATCGTCGGAGCCCTTCATGTCGTAGTAGTACTCGATTTCAGGGGCGACGTAGAAAGTCAGTCCCATTTCTGAGGCACGCAGGATATTTCGGCGCAGGACCTGGCGACCGTCTGCGGCCGATGGCTCACCGGCGGGGGTTTCGATATCGCAGAACAACCTTGCGACCGCGTTCTTACTCGGACGCCACGGCAGGACCTGGAATGTCGAGGGGTCGGGCACTGCGATCATGTCCGATTCGTCCGCCCGTGTCAGACCCTCGATCGAAGCTCCATCGAAACTGGCTCCGTTCCGCAGCACGCCTTCGAGCTCGTCCACGGTAATTGCGAAGCCCTTCAGCGTGCCGAGGATATCCGTGAACCACAGCCGGATGAACTTCACATCATGCTCGCGCGCCGACAACAAGACGTATTTGATCGCTTCTTCATCGATTCTTGGTCTTGAATGCGGGTTTCTGGCTGTTTGTGTCATGAGCTAAATGGGTTGATCGAAATGCCTGTGCCGGCGGGACTGGCACTCGCTGAATATGAAACTGCGAAGCTGCGAGCTAATTATTCTGCGCCCGCACGCGCACGCTGCACGCGCCACGTGTTAACAATTTGTTTCAATATGTGAAAACCGGTTGCAGGCTCCTTTGGTCCCCTGCGGTCGACGAATTTCTCTACCGGTTGGTTGCCGGCGAGCGGAAGCGGTAACCCACGTTCCACTGCGTTTCAATAAAGTGGTGAGTAACGTCGTCGATCTTGCTCCGCAGGCGCCGGATGTGAACGTCAACCGTCCGGGTGCCTCCAAAGTAGTCATATTCCCAGACGCTCCGCAGCAGGGCTTCCCGGCTGAACACTCGGCCCGGGTTCGACGCCAGGTATTTCAGCAACTCGTACTCCTTGTAGGTCAGGTCAACTTTGCGGCCGCTGAGCGTTACCTCGTAACGGTCGCAATCAATCACCAGCTCACCGTGAGTGATCGTGTTTGGCCCCTCGACCGGTGTGTGTCTCGACATTGCCAGTTTCAAACGCAGGCTCACCTCTTCCGCGGTGCAGGGGAGGAAGCAGACTTCGATCTCCGCACGCGCGGCGCTAATACCGTCGAGTGAGACCACCGGCAGGATCACGACAACCGGCACTCCGGCGTCGGCTGCAGCATGAACCAGGCCAGACGGGCCCGCAAGCCCCGTACCGGCAGCCCAGACCAGTGCGCCTTCCACGCTGGAGGCAAGTTCGTCTCTGCTGGTTTCCGATGTGACCTTGATTAGTTCGAGAGAAGAATCGAGCGCCCCGATGCCCGCCGCAAGGCGTTCTGACTCTGCATCTGTGAACCCCAGGAGGGCTATCGAACTCACTTGGTTGCACCCGAATTCATTAGCATGCCCAAAAATTTACGAGGGCCCCGCGCTGTGCCTCGTGCGCCCGCGCCTCCGTTGCTGGTCGGAAAGCGTCGGCGAAGCAACTCAGCATATTGGTTTGTGGCGAATTTCACAACCTTCGTCAATCTTGGCGTCAATCTTGGCGTCAACTCTGTTGTCGAACCCGGTCGCGTGTCTGGCATGCAAGCGTTGTCAATGCCCGAAAAAGTCGAGAATTCTCGTTGACTTGCTATTGCACTGGTTCGTATACTTACCCTTCGTGGCCTGAACCAAATCGGTCGGGCATGAACACTTTTGGCCTTTTTTCTGGAGCAAATATTGCCCACGGTTAACCAACTCGTGCGCAACCCGCGCAAACGTAAGCGACGTAAGCCGAAGACGCCCGCGCTGCGCTACGCATTTAACACATTTGCCAACAAGCAGGTCGAACTTAAAAAGGGCAGCCCGCAGAAGCGTGGCGTGTGCCTTCAGGTTCGGACTGTTACTCCGAAGAAACCGAACTCGGCCCTTCGCAAAGTAGCGCGTGTTCGTTTGAGCAACGGCATGGAAGTTACGGCTTACATCCCGGGCGAAGGCCACAACCTGCAGGAACACTCCGTCGTGCTCATCCGTGGCGGCAAGGTTCCCGATCTCCCTGGCGTTCGATATCACATCGTGCGTGGAACGCTCGATACATCTGGTGTTGAAGGCCGGAAGCGCGGTCGCAGTAAGTACGGCACGCCAAAGAGCTAATAAGAAGAAAACACGGTAAATGCAGCCGCCTGTCTCGAAACTGGGTAGGCGGCTTGGTTTGCCAGCGACGTCGTCAGACCGCCCCAGAATTTAATTGGACCGAAGGTAACGAAACGAAATGTCACGCAGGCGCCGCGCAACGCGCAGACACATAACCCCGGACCCGCAGTATGGGAGCGTCGAGCTTACCCGCTTCATCAACCGCCTGATGATGGGCGGCAAGAAGTCGGTCGCCCAGCGCGCAATGTACGACGCCCTTGAAATGCTCGAAAAGGAAACCAACCGGCCCGGCCTCGAGGTTTTCGAGCAGGCAGTGCGAAACGCGATGCCGGCGCTGGAAGTGAAGCCCCGCCGTGTGGGTGGCGCAACTTACCAGGTGCCGGTCGAGGTCCGCCCGGAACGCAGGGGGGCCCTTGCCCAGCGCTGGCTCATTACCGCGGCTCGTGAACGATCGGGCAAGCCGATAGCCGACCGGCTGTATGCGGAACTGCTCGATGCATCACGCGGCAGCGGCGTCGCGGTGAGGAGACGTGAAGACCTCCACAGGATGGCTGAAGCGAACAGGGCTTTTGTCCACTATCGCTGGTAAGGACCAGTAAAAATAACTCAGCCGCAATACCGCCCCGATGGTTCGCCACGGGGACGGAATGGATAGCAACCGGGATGACCACAATATCTGCCAAGAAAACCGACCTTGGAAAAGTTCGGAACATAGGCTTCATAGCCCACATCGACGCCGGGAAGACCACGGTGACGGAACGCGTCCTGTTTATCACCGGCGAGACCTACAAAATCGGCAATATCGATGAAGGCACCACCGTGATGGACTTCATGTCGCTTGAGCGCGAGCGCGGGATAACCATCGGCTCCGCAGCCACCAACGCCCAGTGGGACGGCCACCAGATCAACATTATCGACACTCCCGGTCACGTCGATTTCACTGCAGAGGTGGAGCGCAGCCTCCGCGTGCTCGACGGCGGTGTCGTTGTCCTTGAATCCGTATCAGGCGTGCAGCCCCAGTCCGAGACGGTCTGGCGACAGGCAAACACCTACGGGGTCCCGCGTCTCATCTTCGTAAACAAGATGGACCGGCTGGGAGCCGATTTCGAATACGCAGTGCAGACAGTCCACGACCGCCTCGGCGCGAACGCAGTCCCGATTCAGATCCCGATGGGCGCAGAAGCGGAATTTCACGGCTTGATCGACCTCGTTGCGCGGAAGGCGTACCTGTACGAAACGCCTGAAGCCATCGAGCATGTGATAATCGAGATTCCGGCAGAGTATGCAGAAGCTGCGGAAACCGCTCGCATACACCTGGTCGAAAAGGTCGCAGAGACCGATGACGACCTGATGTTGAAGTTCCTCGAAGAAGAGGAAATCACCGAAGGCGAATTGAAATCTGCGCTCCGTAAGGCGACCATCGCCCTCAAGATATTCCCGGTATGTGTCGGCTCGGCCCTCCGGCACCGGGGCATCCACCCACTCCTCGACGCGATCATCGCCTACCTGCCGTCACCGCTCGACGTCCCGGCGATAAAAGGCGTTGACCCCTCCGACGAGTCAATCGTCCTGGAACGAAAACCTTCCGTCGACGACCCGTTGTCGGCGCTGGCCTTTAAAGTGGTCACCGACCCGCATGTCGGCCGGCTCGTCTACCTGCGGATCTACTCCGGGGTGCTCGAAGCTGGCAAGACCGTCTACAATACGACTACCCGGACGCGGGAGCGGGTGGGCCGGCTGATGGTCATGCACGCCGATCACCGGGAAGAAAAAAAGTCGGCTGGCCCCGGCGAAATCGTTGCCGCGATCGGCCTGAAGGACACGTCGACCGGACAGACGCTGTGCCCGCAGGACGCCCAGATTTCACTCGAAAAGATCAATTTCCCGGACCCGGTCCTGTCTGTTGCCGTCGAACCCAAGACCCGCAGCGACCAGGAAAAGATGTCGACTGCGCTGCTCCGGCTCGCCGACGAAGACCCCACGCTCGTGGTATCGAGCGATGAGGAGAGCGGCCAGGTCATCCTCGCGGGCATGGGCGAACTTCACCTCGAAGTCATAGTCGAACGAATGCGCCGGGAGTTCGGCGTCGATGCCACTGTCGGCGCTCCCCGTGTTGCGTACCGCGAAACCATCACCCGGACCGCCACCGCGCAGGGCAGGCTTGTGCGGCAAACTGGCGGTCACGGCCAGTTCGGCGACTGCACGCTCCGGCTCGAACCGCTTGCGACAGGCAGCGGCCTGCAGTTTGAATCTGAAATCACCGGCTCGACACTGCCGCGTGAGTACTTCAAGCCGATCGAGCAGGGGTTCCGCGAGGCGGCCCGCTCAGGCGTCCTGGCCGGATACCCGGTCGTCGATATGAAAGCGGTCCTCATCGACGGCTCCTACCACGAAGTCGACTCTTCGGAAATGGCCTTCAAAGTGGCTGCCTCGATGGCGTTTAAAACCGCGATGAACAGGGGCAACCCGACGCTGCTCGAGCCGATCATGAAGATCGAAGTCGTTACACCCTCTGAATACCTGGGCGATGTGCTCGGCGATCTGAATTCCAGGCGCTCACAGGTTCAAAACATGGATGCACGCGGCAAAACGCAGGTTGTGACCGCATTTATTCCTCTTGCCGAAACCTTCCAGTACGCCACGCAGGTCCGATCGATCACCACCGGTCGCGCCAGCTTCGCAATGGAGTTGGACCACTATTCACCGGTGCCCAGGAATGTGGCAGAAAAATTGACAGGGATCTAAGAAATGCCAGGACAGAAAATTCGAATCGTCCTCAAGGCATTCGATCACCGCGTACTCGACATCTCGGCCCAGCAGATCATGGAAACCGCCGAGCGTACGGGTGCGCAAACCGCCGGGCCGGTGCCGTTGCCAACATCAATACGCCGGTTCACCGTCATTCGGGGGCCGCACGTACACAAGGACTCCCGCGAGTATTTCGAGTTGCGCATTCACAAACGCCTTATCGACATCCTCGAGCCCAGCTCGAAAACGATCGATTCACTGACCAGGCTCAACGTCCCGGCCGGCGTTGACATCGCAATCAAGCTCTAGGACCAGACGGCAAGCAAGTAAACGAAATGACTATCGCTGGACTTCTCGGTCGAAAGATCGGAATGACAACCTACTACCACGATGACGGGACCGCTGAGCCGGTTACGGCGGTCGAGGTCGGGCCCTGCGTAGTCACCCAGGTGAAGACAGAAGAGCGCGATGGCTACGAGGCTGTCCAGATCGGGTTCGGCGCGGCCCGCAGGTTGAACTCGCCCGAAGCCGGGCACCAGGACAGGTCGGGTGGCAGGTTCTCGCACCTGCAGGAGTTCAGCGCAGACGACCTTTCCGAATTTGAAGTCGGACAGGAACTCAAGGCCGATATATTTGAAGTCGGAGAAACGATCAAGGTAATCGGGACCTCCAAAGGCAAGGGCTTCAGTGGTGTTGTACGCCGCTGGGGCTTCCGCGGCGGCCCAAAGACTCACGGCCAGTCCGACCGGCACCGCGCACCGGGTTCAATCGGAGCGGGCACCTCGCCTGGACGAGTCTGGCCTGGCACCAAAATGCCCGGTCACTACGGAGTCGACAGGATCACGGTCAAAGGGCTGAAAGTCGTAGCCACAGATGTCGATAAAAATGTCGTGCTCGTACGCGGCCCGATTCCGGGTGCAAAGAACAGCATCGTGCGAATCGAGAAACAGAGCACCTGATGAATTTGCAAGTGAAGGACAAAAAAGGCAAGGTCGTTGGGTCTGTTGAGGCCAGCGACCACGTATGGGGCGCACCGAGCAACGATGCCCTCCTGCATCAGGCCGTAGTGGCTCAGCAGGCGAACAAACGACGGGGTACCCAAGACACCCAGACACGTGCGGAAGTCAGCTTCTCGACCCGCAAAATTCGACCGCAGAAAGGTACTGGCGCCGCCCGGCAGGGAAGCCGAAGATCACCGAATCGAGTTGGCGGCGGTGTTGCGCACGGCCCCCATCCGCGCAGCTTCCGGCAACGCTTGCCGAAGAAAATGCGCAGGCAGGCACTTCGGGTGGCACTTTCAGACAAGGTCCGGCAAGACGCGATTACGGTTATCGACACACTCAAGGTCGACGTACCGAAGAGCAGCGTGATACGCGACATCGTGGCCGCATTCGAACTCAAGGGCCGCACGCTAATCGTTACGGGCGCAACCGACCACAATGTAATCAAATCGGCAAGCAATTTACAGGGCGTCGAAGTTCAAACTGCTGCACTGATGAACCCACTCGAGGCCACGAGCGCTTCGAACCTGATATTCACACAGGAAGCTGTTGTGGCGATCGATGGCCTCTGGGGATCGGGCGGGGGCGAGAAGTAATGCAGAACGTACGCATTCTCAAACGACCGATCGTCACCGAAAAGAGCACCATCCTCGGCGAAACGGGACGCTATGTCTTCGAAGTCGACAAAAGCGCCAGCAAGCACGACATCGCGCGGGCTGTCGAGTGGGCGTTCGATGTCAAAGTGGTCAAAGTGAACACTATGAAGGTGCCGGGCAAAGTGAAGCGTTACGGTCGCCGACCGTCGAAGCAGCCCGACTGGAAGAAGGCCATCGTGTCGCTGGCTGCCGGCGACTCCATCCAGTTGTTCGAGGGAGCTTAAAGGATGGGCCTGAAGCAATATAAACCAACATCTCCGGGTCGTCGCGATACTATTGCCGACGACTTCAAGGACATCACCAGAGGCAAGCCCGAAAAGTCGCTGTTGGCACCGCTCTTTAAGAAAGGTGGCCGTAACAACCGCGGACGAGTAACGGTCCGGCACCGCGGCGGCGGGCACAAGCGCCGTTACAGGATCGTCGATTTCAAACGCGACAAGACGGGCGCCGCCACCATAATGTCGATCGAGTACGACCCGAACCGGACGGCACGGATCGCGCTCGTCAGGTATGAAGACGGCACCAGGCGATACATCGTTGCCCCGAACGGCGTGACGGACGGCGATATTGTTCAGAGCGGCGACGAAGTGCCCGTTACAACGGGCAACAGCCGGTCGCTTGGCTCGCTCCCAACTGGCACCCAGGTTCACAACATCGAAATGACGCCCGGCAAGGGCGGTCAGATGGTGAAAAGTGCGGGGACCGTCGCCCAGGTGATGGCCCACGAAGAAGGCTATACGCTTGTCCGGCTTCCATCGGGCGAGATGCGTCGGCTGCTGAGCAACTGCCTTGCGACGGTCGGTCAGGTTTCGAACCTCGATCACAAAAACGAGAAACTGGGCAAAGCCGGTCGAAACCGGCACCGCGGTCGCCGCCCGAGTGTCCGTGGTTCGGCCATGAGCCCGAATGCGCACCCGCACGGCGGCGGTGAAGGCCGGGCCGGAATCGGCATGCCTGGTCCCAAGACCCCGTGGGGCAAACCGGCGCTCGGGAAGCGCACGCGCCACAACAAGAGAACCGATAAATATATTCTCAGGCGGAGGTATGACCGCTAAAACCGCGGTCAGTCTTTCTGGTAACAAATGTCAAGGTCAACTAAAAAAGGTCCATATGTCGACCCAAAGCTGATGAAAAAGGTGAGAGTCGTCCGCCAGACCGGTTCGCGCAACGTGATCCGAACGTGGGCGCGCGCCTCGATGATCATGCCCGAAATGGTTGGTCTCACAATTGCGGTCCACGACGGTCGCCGGTTCATGCCAATCCTCATGACGGAAAACATGGTCGGACACAGGCTCGGTGAATTCGCACCGACCCGCACCTTCCGCGGCCACGTCGGCAGGTCCGACCGGACAACGGGTTAGATATGGCGGTCGCACGAACAAAAAACGTAGGTATTTCCGATTACAAGCTGCGGCTTGTGATGGACCAGATCAGGGGCAAAATGGTCAACGACGCAGTTCCGGTGCTGCGCTATCTGACCAGCCCGGCCGCCGCCGAAATCCTGAAGATTCTAAATGCAGCAACCGCCAATGCCGAGCACAACGACCTTCAGTCACGCGACGATTTGAAGATCGTTCGGATTACAGCCGATAAAGCGACCTGGGTCAGACGTTTCAGGCCAAAGGCCCGCGGTCGCGTCGGGGCGTTCGACAGGCCCACAACCAACATCACCATTGAAGTCGACGAGGTCACGGACTAGGCATGGGTCAGAAGACACACCCGATCGGGTTCCGGCTCGGAGGAGTACAGGACTGGCGGGCGCACTGGTTTGCCAACAAGGCATCGGACTACCGGCGCCTGACCGAGGAAGACCAGGCGATACGGAGTCTGATCCGCACCCGCTACGCCGAATCGGGCGCGATTTCTCGCGTGGAGATCGAGCGAGGTGCGCAGGACCTTGTCGTTACCATCAACACAGCTCGACCCGGCATCATCATCGGTCGTGGCGGTACCCGGGTCGACGAACTCCGGGCCGACCTCGAGAAACTAACCGCCAAGCGGGCACGCCTGAACATCCAGGAGATTCGTCAGCCGGAACTCGATGCAACCCTCGTCGGTGAGTCAATCGCAGAGCAACTGGAGCGCCGGGTTGCCTACAGAAGAGCAGTCCGGCTCGCGATGCAGCGCACGATGCAGTCGGGAGCGCTTGGCATTAAAATCGTCGTGTCAGGTCGGCTCGGCGGCGCCGAAATCGCTCGGACCGACAAGCAGAAGGAAGGCCGGACGCCGCTCCACACGCTGAGGGCGCAGATCGACTTCGCAGTATCTGAAGCAAAGACGTCATTCGGTGTTATCGGAATCAAGGTCTGGATTTACACGGGCGACATGATCCCGTCGGCCGAAAACCTCCGTGCCCGGTCAATGGCCCGCCTTTCGTTGGGCGCGAACCAGGAAAGCCAGCGTCCCGGTGGACGCGTGGGCAACCGGGGTCCGTCATCTTCACGCGGCGCCAGCGCCAGTGACAGCGCCAGCGACAGCGGACGCGGGAGCGACCAATAGCCATGCTCCAACCAAAACGCACCAAGTTCCGAAAGGAACACCGTGGCCGGATGAACGGGATCCGTACCCGTGGTTCGACCATGGTCTACGGCGAATTCGGTCTCAAGGCGGAAGGTCCGGGGTGGGTCACCGCCCGCGAGATCGAAGCTGCCCGACGCGCCATTACGGGTTACGTGAAGCGTGGCGGCCAGCTCTGGGTCCGGCTGTTTCCGGCCAAGCCGGTGAGCGCCCGCCCTGCCGAAACGCGGATGGGCGGCGGAAAAGGGGCCGTCGACCACTGGGTCGCGGTAGTACGGCGTGGGCGAATGCTCTACGAAATCGCCGACGTGCCAGAAGATGCAGCGCGTGAGGCCCTGAGACGGGCTGCGCACAAGCTTTCGGTCCCGACCAGGATTGTGACTCGGAGCGAAGAATACTAAGGAAGTCTCGCCAGGCTCCGGCCGGCAAACCATTGGTTGGGGGCGAAATATGTCCGGCAGGGTATGGCAGGAACTGATTGAACGATGCGAATTAGCGAAGTAAGAGAACTGGACGATACCGAACTCGGCAAAGAGCTCGGCGATCAGGAGCGCGGCCTGATGAACCTGCGGTTCCGCAAGGCGACTCTTCAGCTCTCAAACACCAACGAACTCAAAAACGCCCGAAGGACAATCGCCCGCATCAAGACCGTGATCCGGGAACGGGTTATCACAGCCGGGCTGGAAGCCGAACAGGCTGCCCCGGAGAAACCCGCAGATATCGCACCAGAGCCAGAAACCAGTACAGAAACCACAACAGAGAGCGAAGGAAAATAGGTTGGCGCGTAAACGGCGGACCGGTACTGTTCTGAAAGACGCGAACGAAAAGAGCGTCGTGGTTGGCGTCTCCTGGTCGCAACGCGACCGCATTTACAAGAAGGCGCGGCGCAAACTGACAAAATTCGTCGTTCATGACGAACAGAATTCAGCGACCGTCGGCGATCGCGTCTTGATCGAGGAAGCCCGCCCGCTTTCCAGGACCAAGCGCTGGCGCCTGGTCGAGATCCTGGAAAAAGTCGACATTGCCGAAGTTCAGCCTTCCGATATCGATACCGAAGCTGTCCTGGCCGGCACGCAACAATCTGAAGCATCTGAAGAGTCTGGGAATTAGGGCGAGATGATTCAACGCGAAACAAGACTCAAAGTCGCCGATAATTCCGGCGCACGCGAGGTGCTTTGCATCAACATCGTGGGCGGAAGCGCGCGCAGGTACGCGTCGCTGGGCGACGTGATTACATGCACCGTAAAAGATGCACAGCCGGGCGGTACGATAAAAATGCACCAGGTCGTGAAAGCTGTCATCGTGCGGACGTCCAAAGAAGTCCGGCGGCCCGATGGTTCGTACATCCGGTTCGACGATAACGCTTGCGTGATTATTGGTGACGATCAAAACCCGAGCGGCACCCGGATCTTCGGTCCGGTAGCCCGCGAACTGCGGAACAAACAGTTCATGCGCATCGTGTCGCTTGCACCGGAGGTCTTGTAACCGTGGGTCAAACGCGAATAAAACGAGACGACGAAGTTCTCGTCATCTCCGGAAAAGACAAAGGCAAACGCGGAACTGTCATCCGGGTCCTTCCAGGTGTGAACCGAGTCGTCGTCGAAGGCGTCAATATCGCAACTCGCCATTTGCCACACCGTCACGGCGTGACACAGACCGGCATCGTTCAGAATGAATCGCCGATGGCGCTGTCAAATGTAATGCTCATCGACCCGGAGACCGGCAATGCCGGTCGAACGGGTCAGAAGGTCCTTGAAGACGGGACGAAAGTTAGGGTGGTCAAGAGTGGCAAACGCTCCTGACAGCAAAAAAAATGAAGGACAGGTAGTCGAGGACAAGGCCGCAAAGCCTGCAGCCGGAGAGTCGAGCGCAAAAAAGCCGTCTGCCAAAAAGGCCCCTTCAACCAGACGGAAAGCCGCTGCGAAGATCACAGCCGAGCCGAAGGCTCCAAAAGCAGAGACGAACTCGCCAAAAACCGATTCGGCTAAGTCGGCCACGCCGGCCGGGTCCAAAAAATCGGATTTTGTCGTGAAAGTGCCCCGTATGAAGCAGGTTTACCGCGATGATGTGGTTGCTGTGCTAATACGCGAGTTCGGATACGGCAACCCGATGCAGGTGCCGACCCTCGAGAAGATCGTAATCAACATCGGGCTTGGCGAAGCTCTCGAGAGCAACTCGGCAGTGGGCGCCGCAACCGGCGATCTGCAGAAGATCACCGGGCAGAAGCCGCTCGAAAACCGCGCCAGGATGTCGATCGCGAACTTCAAACTGCGCGAAGGCAATGTGATCGGCACGTCGGTAACGCTCCGTGGGTACCGAATGTGGCAGTTCTTCGACCGGTTTGTAAACATCACTCTCCCGCGCACACGCGACTTCCGGGGCATCAGCCGGACTGCTTTCGACGGCCGAGGAAACTATTCGCTGGGGATGCGCGATCAATCTACCTTCCCCGAGATTGACTACAATGAAATCGACCGGATGCGCGGCATGCAGGTGACGATCGTCACAACTGCGCACACCGATGAAGAGGGGCGCCGGCTCCTCGATTTGCTGGGTATGCCGTTCATGCACGCCGACGAACCGGTCGCCACCTTTTAAACCGTTTGGCTAAACCGCCTGGAGTTATCTGTATTGGCTAAGAAGTCGATGATCGAAAGAGAGAAGCGCCGCCAGAAGCTGGTGGACGCTTACGCCGAGACACGCAGCGAATTTCGCAAGATTTCCGTCGACATCCGCCGGTCTCCTGAAGAGAGATTCGCAGCTCGACAGGAGCTCGCAAAACTGCCTCGAAACTCGGCAAAGGTCCGATTGCGAAACCGCTGTGCGGTCACGGGCCGGCCACGGGGATACATGCGCTTTTTTGGCCTGTCACGAATCACGTTCCGCGATCTTGCGCTGAAGGGCGAACTGCCCGGAATCCGCAAGGGAAGCCTGTAATAACCGTCAACTACCGAGAGAATCGATCAAGGTGCCAGTAACAGATCCTATAGCCGACATGCTCACCCGCATCCGCAACGCGGTCCAGGTGAGGCATGAAGTCGTCGATGTCCCGGCTTCTCGGATGAAGCATTCGCTGCTGAAACTCCTGTCCGACGAGGGCTTTATTACCAGCTTCAAGTCAGTAGACGAAGACTCCATAAGCAAAAAACTTGAGGTCCAGCTTCGATACTACGAAGACAAGACCCCGGTCATCCAGGGCTTGAAACGTGTCAGCAAGCCCGGACTGAGGGTCTATGTGGGCAAGAACGAAGTGCCGCGGTACTTTGGCGGCATCGGAGTTGCCTTCCTGTCAACCTCCAGGGGAGTAATGACGGGCCAGCAGGCGCGTCGACGGGGCGTCGGTGGAGAACTGCTCTTCTACGTCTGGTAGAGAATCAACACGGGTCGACGTTTGTAAAAATGTTTACGAAAGAAATTTTGAAGTGTCTCGAATAGGTAAAGCCCCAATTACCGTGCCCGATGGCGTCGACGTAAAGGTCGATGGCTCCACCGTCACCGTTAAAGGCAAGGTTGGCGAACTTACGCGGACCCTGCCGGCCACCATGAAGATCGAACTTGCCGATGGGGTTATCACGGTCGCCCGTCCCAATGACGAGCCCGACCAGAGGGCGCTGCACGGTCTTACCCGCAGCCTGTTGAACAACATGGTGATCGGTTGCTCCGACGGCTTCTCGAAGCGGCTCGAGTTGATCGGCACCGGTTACCGTGTGCAGCAGAAGGGCAGGGCGCTGGAAATCAACGTGGGCTTTTCACACCCCGTCCACATCGAGCCGATCGGCGACAATACGCTTGTTGCCGACGGCCAGACATTCATTGTTGTAAGCGGCCCGAGTAAGGAAGACGTAGGCGATCAGGCCGCTCGAATACGCAAGGTACGCAAGCCAAACCCCTACACGGGCAAGGGCATAAAATATTCCGGCGAAGTTATCCGGCGCAAAGCCGGCAAGACCGCCGTCGGGACGGTCGGTTAAACAATGGGCAGCAACAAATTCGATACCAGGAAACGGTGGATCAGGCACCGGCGCGTGCGGAAGAACGTGCGCGGCATAGCCGGCCGGCCACGACTCGCAGTTTTCCGCAGCAGCAACCACATCTACGCACAGGTCATCGACGACGATCGCGGTCACACACTGGCTTCGGCCACGTCACTCGAAGTGAAATCTGGGGACACGAAGACCGTTGTCGCGAAGGCTGTCGGCCGGACTGTTGCGAAGCTGGCCCTCGCGGCGGGGGTCACCCGGGTCGTCTTCGACCGGGGCGGTTACAAATATCACGGTCGGGTCAAGGCGTTGGCCGACGCAGCCCGTGCGGAAGGACTCAGCTTCTAAATGGTCACGACTCAGAACGAATCACGAGGTGGCCCCCGCGGTGGCGGCGATGCTGGCGGTCGCGGGTCCGGTGGAGATCGTGGACCCGGTGGCGGTCGGGGTCCCGGCGGCGGTCGCGGGTCCGGTGGCGGTCGTGGTCCAGGTGGCGATCGCGGGTCCGGTGGCGGTCGTGGTCCAGGTGGCGATCGTCGGGCACGTCGACCGCGACGCGAGGAAGAAGATTCAGGCCTTGTCGAGCGCGTAGTCAAAATTCGCCGGGTATCAAAGGTCGTCAAAGGCGGGCGAAACCTGACCTTCAACGCCATGGTCGTAGTCGGAGACGGCAACGGCAACGTTGGTGCTGCTCTCGGCAAGGCCGGCGCGGTCCCCGATGCCGTTCGCAAAGGGACTACGTACGCCAGGAAAGCGATGAAGCACGTTACTCTCAATGGCCCGACCATTCCGCACGAAATCACCTCCAAGTTCTCGGGCGCAAAAGTGCTGCTGAAACCGGCCGCACCTGGCACCGGTGTGATCGCAGGTGGTGGCGTAAGGGCCGTAATGGAAGCCGTCGGCGTGAAAGACGTTCTCTCCAAGACGTTCGGGTCGCCAAACATAATTAATATCGTCAAGGCCACGCTTGCCGCGCTCGACCAGCTTCGCGATCCTGTCGCAACTGTTGAGCGACGCAAAGGCACGGCCCGATCCAGCGACGAGGCCGCTTCGTAGGTAATTCTGGAAACACATGGCCAAACTACGCATCACACAGACCCGCAGCGCCATTGGCACCAAGCCTGCCCAGCGGGCAACGCTTAAAGCCCTTGGACTCCGCAGGATTCGCCACGAAGTCGTCAGGGAAGACAATCCCGTGACCCGCGGCATGATAAAAAGAGTTGTCCATCTCGTTGCCGTTGAGGAAGCGAAGTAACCGCGGACCATGTGCCAGATCACCTATGCGCACCATGTCGCCAGACCGTAATACAACCCCGGAGCCAGTAAAAACCAAGCAATGCCTGGACTACACCAGCTAAAACCGTCCAAAAACTCTCGAAAGCCACGTAAACGCGTGGGCCGTGGCAACGGCTCTGGCACCGGCACATACTCCGGACGCGGTTCGAAGGGTCAGAAACAGACCGGTCACGTTCCGTTCCTGTTCGAAGGCGGACAGCTCCCGCTCATTAAGCGACTGCCCCACATGCGCGGCTTCACAAACATCTTCCGCGTCGATACGGCGCCAGTGAACCTTTCGACACTCGAAGAACTCCGTGCCGGGTCAAAGGTGACCCCGGAAAGCCTGTTTGAAGCTAGAATAATCCGCAAGAAGAAGATCAGGGTCAAGATTCTCGGAAACGGCGAATTGACCAGGAAACTGAATGTTACGGCTCATGCGTTCAGTAAATCTGCCAGGAAAAAGATCGAAGCTGCCGGCGGCACCGTAACAGTTATCGACACGCCACAAAAAGAAGAAGCCCCAAAGGCCAAAACGGCTAAAACAGCCAGAACGGCTGAATAAAACATGACCCAGGCCAAGCAAGCGTCAGAATCTGCGGTACCGGCACTGTTTCGTGCTGCGGCAGATGCATGGCGCATACCTGACCTGCGGTACAGAATTCTCTTCACTCTGGGAATTCTCGTCATTTTCAGGTTTTTCGCACACGTACCGGTCCCGGGTGTCGACCGCGCAGCCCTGGCCGCTGCATTCGAAGCCAACCCGCTGCTCGGGTTCCTCGACCTTTTCTCGGGTGGGGCGCTCCGCAACCTTTCTATTGCGGCCCTCGGCGTCTACCCGTACATTACCGCGTCCATTATTTTGCAGATCCTGACGCCCATCATTCCTGCGCTGAAGAACCTTTCTCAGGAAGGCGAGGGCGGTCGACAGACGATCAACAAGTACACCCACTACCTGACGGTCCCGCTGGCTTTCCTGCAGGGTTACGGCCAGTTGAACCTGTTTGCCGGTGCATTCACGTCACAGGCCGGCCCGGCAATCAGCGGTATCGGATTCGGTGCCAACACCCTGAATATGATGGCTATTCTCACCGCCATGACGGCAGGAACGATGCTGCTGGTGTGGATGGGCGAGCTTATTACCGAGAAGGGAATTGGCAACGGCATTTCACTGATCATCTTTGCAGGTATCGTTTCGACTCTGCCCCAGGTCGTTGGTCAATTGTGGCTTCTGCGCGACCAGATTTTCCAGGTCGGCATGCTTATCTTCATCGCCCTGGCCATCGTCTACATGATCGTCTATTTCGCAGAGGCGCAGCGCCGCGTCCCGGTCCAGTACGGGCGCAGTGTGTTCAGAGGCGGTCAGATGTACAGACAATCGGGCGCCACACATATTCCATTGCGCGTTAACGCGGCCGGGATGATCCCTCTGATCTTCGCGTTCTCGATCTTGATTCTGCCGTCTGTGGTCGCCAGCTACTTCAACGACGGCTCTGGCGGTTTCATATCGAGCACTGCCAGCTTCTTCCAGAACTCGTTTGGCCCTACCAGCACGATCTACTGGGTGGCGATATTCCTGCTGGTAGTGATCTTCACGTTTTTCTATACTCTCGTCGTTCACAACCAGCAGAACCTGGCCGAAAACCTCCAGAAAAACGGTGGCTTCGTACCGGGTATCCGTCCCGGACCGCCAACGAAGGTCTACCTGATGCGCGTGGTGTTGAGAATCACCTGGGGTGGTGCGTTATTCCTCGGTTTCATCGCCATCATGCCGTTCCTGGCACAACTGGTCACCAATTTGCCGAGTGCGACCACAATCATCCAGAGCACAAGTCTGCTCATCATGGTGGGCGTGGCGCTCGACACTATGCGGCAGCTGGAATCTCAGCTCCTGATGCGCAACTACGAAGGATTCGTCCGCTAGAGAGCGGAGAGAACCAGAATGCGTATCGTCTTACTGGGTCCGCCAGGTGCGGGCAAAGGCACACAGGCACGTCGGCTGTCTGAGTCGACCGGCATGAAGCACCTTTCCACAGGCGACATGCTCCGCGGGGAAGTAGCCTCTGGCTCGGAGTTGGGCCTGCTGGCGAAAGAATTCATGGACCGCGGTGACCTCGTGCCAGACCCGAACGTCATCTCGATGATCCGGAATCATATTGGTGATCCATCAGGCGTATTGCTCGACGGATTTCCAAGAACTCTTATTCAGGCAATGGCACTCGATACAGAGCTGAAATTTGCCAACGTGCCGATCGACCGGGTAATACACCTGTCTGTCGATATCGACGAACTGGTAAAACGGCTTTCGGGCAGGGCCCTGTGCGGCGATTGCCAGACGCCGTACAACCTTGAATCGGACCCGCCTTCAAAGACCGGTATCTGTGACAGGTGCGGCGGTCCCGTGGCAGTTCGAAACGACGATAAACCAGAGGCCGTCGCAAACCGCATGAAGGTTTACCAGGAACTTACCGCTCCAGTGTTGGACTATTACAGGTCACACGGCAACGTGGCCGAGATCGTCGCAACCGGGTCACCGGACGAGGTGTTTGAGAAATTGTCTCAAGCAATCAGGTCCGGCAAGTCAGGTGTGATGGCGAACTGAATTCCAGTTTGGGATATACTTAAGAGAGAACGATCATTGAACGGTAAATCAACGCTCAGGCTCGCAACAAACGGTAAGCCAGCTCCGGGTGCAATATTAAAGACGGCACAGGAGTTGGAACTTATGCGCGAGGCCGGGCGGATCATCGCGTTTGCCGTCCGAAAGGCGTTCAGAGCGCTGGAGCAGGGAATTACGACTCGTGAACTCGACGACATTGCTCGCCGGGCCATCGAATCGGAGGGGGCAAAACCCGGATTCCTGGGGCTGTACGGGTTCCCGGCAACAGCGTGTATTTCGATAAATGAAGAGATTGTTCACGGAATTCCGGGCGACCGGGTCGTTCAGGCGGGCGACCTGGTAACCATGGATTGTGGCGCAGTAGTTGACGGTTACAACAGCGATTATGCAGTGACACAGGTTGCCGGTCCTTCGACGGATGAGAAGGACGACCTGATCGACACCACGCGTGAATCACTTAAGAAGGGGATCGAAGCAGCAAGGCCCGGTAACCGGGTTGGCGATATATCGAACGCCGTCGAGGGCCACGTGCTCCCGCGGTCATACCAACTGGTCAGGGAATACGTGGGCCACGGGATCGGCAAAAATCTGCACGAACCACCGCAGGTCCCAAACTTTGGTCCGGCCGGGCATGGTCTGGAGTTGCGGCCCGGGCTCGTTCTGGCAATAGAACCGATGGTAAATGTCGGTGTATGGAAAACACGGATGCTCGACAACGGATGGACCGTCGCCACTGAAGATGGCGCACTGTCGTGCCACTTCGAGCATACCGTAGCAATTACGGAGGACGGGCCTGAAATTCTCACACTTGAATAACTGCGAGTGGAACTGAAAGGGCCGTGAATTTTTTTGGCGAAAAAGGAAGCAATTGAGGTTGAGGGACTTGTAAACGAGGCGTTGCCCAACGCCTTTTTCAAGATCGAACTCCCAAACGGTCACGAAGTCCTCGCTCACGCATCAGGGAAAATTCGCAAGAACTTCATCCGGATCTTGCCCGGCGACAAGGTCCTGGTCGAACTCTCGGCCTACGACCTGACACGGGGCCGGATCACATATCGGTTCAAGTAAGACCCGCGAAAGCATAATTGCGCAAGAGCGGCCAGAAAAAGTGTCTCAACACACGAAAGAAAGAATATGAAAGTCAAGGCATCGGTCAAGGCAAATCACCCCGGCAGCAAAATTGTTCGCCGCAAGGGCCGCGTCTATGTAATTAACAAGCAAACCCCCCGCCTCAAGGCGCGACAGGGCTAGCCGAGCTACAGGAGAAATCAGCCCTATGGCGATCGTCGCCGGCGTAAACATTCCAGACAACCAGAGACTCGAAATCGCACTGACCGCCATTTATGGCATCGGCCGTACCACCTCCAAAAAGATCGTGAACGATGTTGGGATGGGCGACACGACGCGCGTTCGAGATCTCTCTGACGAAGACCTCGCCCGCGTGCGCAGCGCCGTCGACAGGACCGGCCTGCTGATCGAGGGTGACCTCCGGCGCGAGACTCAGTTGAATATCCGGCGACTCACGGATATCCAGACGTTTCGGGGTATACGTCACCGCCGGGGCCTGCCCGTTCGAGGACAGCGGACAAAGACCAACGCCCGAACAAAGCGCGGTCGCCGACAGACGGTTGCTGGCCGGAAGCGGGTTTCCGGTCACTAAGACAGGCAGTCAGTGAAAAATGCCGGAATCCCGGAAACACTGACCGTCCGCGTTCCACCTGATTTAAAAAATATCGCGGCGCAAGCCGCCCATCTGAAGAAAGAAATACAAAGAAAGAAACATGCCAAGGCAGCGAACGCGACGACGCGAGAAAAAGTTTGTCCCACAGGGCAAGGCGTACATCAATGCAACGTTCAACAACACGCTTGTTACGTTGACCGACCCGCAGGGCAACGTCATTTCACAGAGCAGCGCTGGTGCAATGGGTTTCCGCGGCTCAAGAAAGTCAACCGCGTTTGCGGCCCAGCGCGCTGGCGAATCCGCAGCGCGGGCAGCCATTGAGCATGGACTGAAAACCGTGAACGTAATGGTCAAGGGCCCCGGCGCCGGCCGGGAAGCTGCTATTAGAGCCATTCAGGCTGCAGGAATACGAGTGGTGTCGATACGTGACGTCACGCCGGTCCCGCACAACGGCTGCCGACCGCCAAAGAAACGCCGAGTCTAGCCAGGGTGCCCGACGGGAGTCGCTCCTTGCCAGGCCCAGGCCAGGATTAAAGCCAGTCCCGCTGACCTGAACCACGATCAGACATTAACCAGGAAAAAACGAGTAAGGACGGATAACCAGGAAACTAGATGGCAAGATATACCGGACCAAAATGCAAAAACTGCCGACGCTTCGGAATGAAGCTCTGCTCGCGCCCCGCGGGCAAGTGTGCGTGGGAGCGGCGAAAGAGCTCACCAGGCGACAAGTCGACTCAACAGCGTCGACGACGCATCTCTGAATACGGCACCCAGCTTCGAGAAAAGCAGAAGGCACGCGCTATTTATGGCGTGCTGGAACGACAGTTCCGCAACTACTACAAGAAGGCAAGCCGGCTCGAAGGCGTGACAGGCGACCGCCTGCTGCAGCTTCTTGAGAGACGGCTCGACAACGTTGTCTACCGGCTGGGATTCGCCGATTCGCGACCCCAGGCCCGGCAAATCGTCGGACACGGTCACATCAAGGTGAATGGGAAAAAAGTGAACATCCCCTCGTACCAGGTAAAGGCGGGCGACCGCATTAGCTGGCGCGAGAAGTCGAAGAGCACGGGGCTATTCGAAATCGTTTCTGCCGGCATGGGTGCCAACTCGATAATACCGGGCTGGCTCAACGTCGATTCTGACAAGGCCATTGGCGAAGTCGTAACGCTCCCGAAGCCGAGCGACGTCGAACTCGCTATCGACACACGCCAAATAGTGGAGTACTACTCCAGGAGGTAGTTCGCGCAAATGCTCGAACGAATGTACGGCATTACTCCCCAGGAAGAGCTGCCGCCGCCAATCCCTGAGATCCCTGATCTCTCAATAACGATCCAGGAAAACGAAGAGGCTTACGGCCGGTTCGTTGCCGAACCGCTCGAGCGTGGCTGGGGCGTCACACTTGGCAACCCGATGCGCCGGTCTCTGCTCAATTCGCTCTCGGGCACCGCGATCACGTGGGTCAAGATCGATGGAGTGCACCACGAGTACTCCACCGTCCCGCACATGCGGGAAGAAGTCGTCGAATTCCTGCTCAACGTAAAGGGCATCCGCCTCCGTTCGCTTGCCGACCGCCCCGGTCGACTTCGCCTTGAAGTCGATGGTGAAGGAGAGGTCCGCGCTGGCGACATCATGGCGACCGCCGATTTTGAGATCGTCAACCCCGAGCACCACCTCGCCACTCTCGACAGTGCCGAGGCCCGGCTCTCGGTCGAGTTCAACGTTGAACAGGGCGTCGGCTACGAACCCGCGGGCCACGACGAGGGCCTGCCAATAGGTGTGCTCCCGGTCGACGCTATCTTCACGCCGGTCCGCAAGGCCAACTTCGAAGTCGAACCAACTCGTGTCGGGCAGCGGTCCGACCTTGAAAGACTGGTTGTCGAAGTTTGGACCGACCGGACGATTACACCGCTCGAAGCGATGCAGTCGGCCGGCAACCTGCTCATGGAACGCTTCTTCTTGTTCACACGGCTCGATAAACCGCAGGACGAAGAAACCGGCCCAGAATTGGACGGCGTCCCGCCCGAAGTCTTCAATACTCTGGTCGAGACCCTCAATCTTTCAGCCCGAACGCTCAACTGCCTGAAGCGCGCTGGCATTAACCGTGTCGGTGAAGTGCTTTTGATGCCGAAGAGCGAACTGCTGAAAATCCGTAACTTCGGTCAGAAGTCCCTCGACGAGCTTTACGACAAGCTCGGTGAAAAGAACTACCTGCCGGTGGAAGACACCTCGAGCGACGACCCGGGCGAAGGCGAAGGCGGCGACGCTGGCGATGACGATGCCACAGGCGAAGGCGAAGGCGAAAAAACTGGCGATGATGCCGAGAGCTCGGGAGACGACTCCAGTGAGGCATAAGGTATCGGGCAGGCAATTCGGCCGGGCTTCCGGCCCAAGAAGGGCAATGTTCCGGATCATGGTCACCGACCTGCTCCGCCATGGTCAGATCAAGACCACCGTCGCCAAAGCGAAGGAAATTCGCCCGCTGGCCGAAAAAATGGTCACCCTGGCTAAGGGCGGCACGCTTCACGATCGGCGCCGCGCCGCCGCGTTCATCACCGATCAACGAGTGCTCAAAAAAGTTTTCGATGAAATCGGTCCACGGTTCATGGACCGGGCAGGCGGCTATACGCGCATTACCCGCCTGGGCGTTCGCGCTGGCGACGCCGCGGAAATGGCCATGATCGAGCTGGTCGACTAAACGGACAGGCCTTCAGAAAGCAATGCGTTTTGGACTCGTCGTGGAGTATGACGGAACCGAATTCCACGGCTCGCAACTCCAGTCCAACGCCCGGACCGTGCAGGGTGAACTCGAAAGCGCCCTGCTGCAAATCTTCAACAGGAACATAAGAGTGCACCTCGCCAGTCGTACCGATTCGGGAGTGCATGCCAGGGGGCAGGTCGGTCGGTTCGATGAAGAAACCGATATGTCGCCCGATCAGATCAGAAAAGCGTTGAACTACCACATGACAGAAGATGTGCGCATACGGTGTGCGCAGTTTGTCCAGGACGGACCCGATGGGTTCGATCCCCGCGGCGACGCGTCGTCGCGGACCTACGTTTACACCTTCCACGATGCCCGGTCTGAGCCCGCACTCGACCGTCACTCTGTGACCCACGTGCCCAAATCTCTCGATGCGAAGGCAATGAACGGTGCGAGCCAGGCCCTGGTCGGATCACACGACTTCGCAGCGTTTGCGGGGTCGAACGCTCCCTGCGATGCCCCTACCCGGCGCACTGTCCACTCTGCTTCGACCACCCGAACCGGCGACAGCATCGAATTTAAAATCACCGCAAACGCCTTCCTGCACCAGCAGGTCCGCAGGATCGCGGGCGTGCTGTACAACGTGGGCACGGGCGACTCTCCAGCAACGCTGGTATTCGATCTGCTCGCTACCGCTGAACGTGGTGCGGCCTCTCATGTCATGCCAGCACGGGGCCTGTGCCTGGAAGAGATTGCCTACGAGGGAGCAGGAGAGTGCGGCCTGCCTGCGATTTCACCCCCGTCCATCAAGGATGTAGGCGTAAACTAGAGTGTCGAAAATCACGGAATAAACATGGTTACCAGGCTAAAGCATTACAACCCGAGCGCCAGAGATATGGTGAACGACTGGCAGGTACTGGACGCCAGCGGTCAGGTCCTCGGACGATTCGCGACACAGGTGGCGATGTTCCTGATGGGCAAGAATAAGCCCGAATACGTGCCGCACATGCTCTCTGGCGATTTCGTTGTCGTGATCAACGCCAGAGAGATCAAAGTGACAGGTCGCAAGGCCCAGCAGAAAATATACAAGCGATACAGCCAGTATCCCGGAACTCTCAAAGAGATTCCGTATGAGCGAATGCAGGCACGGTTTCCCGAGCGGATCATCGAGATGGCCGTGAAGGGCATGCTCCCGAAAAACAAGCTCGGTCGCAGGATGCTAAAGCGACTCAAGGTCTACGCCGGTCCCGAGCACCCGCACTCTGCGCAGGTAATCGGATCGGACCGCCGCGAGAGCCGCGAGGCCGAGGCGCTGGCGAAGGCTGAAACCGCGGCCGCAGCTGCAGCGATAAAGAAGGCCACCGCCGAAAAACAGGCAGCCAAAGAGGCTCTTGCCTCAGAGGTCCGGGCGGAAGCCGCAGCGACCGTGGCAGTCGAAACTCCAGCCAGGAAGGTCCCGGCGAAGAAAGCCCCGGCAAAGAAAGCAACTGCAAGGAAAACTCCAGCCAAAAAAGCAACCGCCAGGAAGCCCGCTGCAAAGAAGCCTGCCGCCAGGAAACCAGCTGCGAAAAAACCCGCGGTGAAAAAGGCGACCACCGCCAGAAAGCCAGCTGCCAGAAAGCCAGCGGCCCGAAAAACACGGCAAACCACAACTGAGAAGACTACGGCCAGGAAATCTGGCGACTCCGGAGAGAAATAGTTGACACAGCAGCAGTACTACTACGGCACTGGCCGTAGAAAGACCGCAATCGCACGAGTGAGGGTCTACAACACACCGGGCGGCTCGACCGTGAACGGCAGGCCGATCGACGAGGTGTTCACCGTCGGGGCGTGGCTCCGTCAGGCGATCAGCCCTCTCCGGGTAACGGACCTCGCCGACAAGGTGACAGTTGTTGCCAAGACGCACGGCGGCGGCACTGCCGGACAGGCCGGCGCATTCGCCCACGGGCTCGCACGCGCACTCGTGGTGATGGACGAGAACTACAGGAAGCCACTCCGGGCCGCCGGCCTTATGACCCGCGACCCTCGAATGAAGGAAAGCAAGAAGTACGGCCTCAAACGGGCCCGCAAGGCACCGCAGTACACAAAGCGCTAAGTCGCTCTCGCTGCCCGATCTGTTTAGAAGCCCCGGTTCACTCGGGGCTTCTTTCGTTCAGGAGTCTTACTCACTTCCCGACCGCAGCGGAGCGATCTGCGGCTGGGTCGTTAACTCCCTCTCCTCGGGGAGAGGGTTGGGGTGAGGGGAGAGTCACTGGGTAGACGACATTTTCGATAGCCCTGGCGTCGCTATCGACTGCTTTCTTACCACCATCGAAAGCATCCCCCTCAACCTAACCGTCTCCCCAGGAAGGAAGGATACGAAGCGATTTACCCGAGCTCAATCGCCAGGCAACGCGTGAGGCCCGCCAGATCAGTTAGCAACGATACCGAAGCGTTCGGAAACTCTTTCCCCGCCAGCTCGAATACAGGATCGGCAATCGGTGGGTCTATCTCGATGTAGGCTGCGCTCCAGTCCGACTTCAGGGCTGCCCGTATACCCACGAAGAGCGGTCTGATCACATCAAGCCCGTCATTGCCACCATCCAGTGCCAGAGCGGGCTCTCTGGCGACCTCGGCCTGAAGCCCGGGCATGGCGTCGTGCAGGATGTACGGTGGGTTCGAAACGATCACGTCGAATTTGTCTCCGCCGTTCGCAAACGGGTCGAGCAGGTCGCCCTCAATAAACTCGACTTCGGCTCCATGCGCAGCCGCGTTTTGCCGTGCAACTTCCAATGCTCCGGCCGATATGTCTGTTGCTGAAACCGCTGCTGCACGCATTTCAAGTGCCAGCGAAATGGCGATCGCGCCGGAACCAGTGCCCACATCGACGATGCGCGGTCCGTCTATTCCACGACTGCGCACAAACTCAATTGCCTGGACCACGAGCTGTTCTGTCTCGGGCCGCGGGATCAACACCCTCGGGTCGACCGCAAACCGGCGCCGAAAAAACTCTGCGCTGCCCGTGATGTACTGCAGTGGCTCCCGCTCGACGCGGCGGGTAACCAGCAATTCAAGCAGGTCGAGCCGGTCGACCGGCGCAGGGTCAACCAGCCTTCCGAGTTGCTGCTCTGCCGACCAGCCGAAAGCGTGCCGGACCAGGAGCCGCGCATCGGTGCCTGCATCTTCGACGCCCACCGACGAAAGACGCGAAGTTATCGATCGAATGAGCGATGAAACGGTTTGAACGGGCATAAAAAGAGTTGGAATCAGGCTTTAGCTATTCGAAGAAGATCGCAACTGGATGTGGATGCGTTTGCGATCACCGTGAGGCGTATCGATCCGCGCGACTCATCTGTCATTCCGGGGAAGCCGGATGGCTGAGGTGGGAATCCTTTCCGATTGAATAGTGAATGCCACGTCCCACTCGGCTGAGCACAGGGCACGCTAAGAACCCCTCGCAACGACAAGACCGGCCCGGGTCGCGCCTTCAGGTCAACGACCCTGGCCACTTGCGGCAGCCAGCTTTCGCGCCTGCTCTTCCTGCAACAGGGCGTCGATGAAGCCGTCCAGATCGCCGCCGAGGACCTGCTGCATCTGGTGGCTCGTGTAGCCGATACGGTGATCGGTTATCCGGGACTGCGGGAAGTTGTAAGTGCGGATTTTTTCCGAGCGGTCGCCAGTCCCGACCTGTGCTTTTCTATCTGCACTGATCTTTTCTTGCTGCTTGCGCAACTCCATGTCCCATAGCCTGGAGCGCAGGATTTCCATCGCCTGTAGCTTGTTCTGCAACTGCGACCGCTCATTCTGGCACTGAACCACGAGGCCAGTCGGAATATGGGTGATACGAATGGCCGTCGCCAGCTTGTTGACGCTCTGGCCCCCGGCGCCGCCCGAGTGGAAAACGTCGATCTTCAGGTCTTTGTCGTTAATCTCGATGTCGACCTCTTCGGCCTTCGGCATTACGACGACGGTGGCGGTCGAAGTGTGGATTCGCCCCTGGGATTCGGTAACGGGCACCCGCTGAACACGGTGAACGCCGCTTTCAAGGTGCAGACGCTGGTAAGCCCGCTCTCCCGCGATTTCAAACGTAACTTCTTTAATCCCACCGACCCCGGTGTCGTTCTGGCTGAGGATTTTCAACTTCCACTTGCGGGATTCCGCATACCGCTGGTACATGCGGAACACCTCGGCAGCAAACAGGCCAGCCTCATCTCCACCGGTTCCGGCCCGGACCTCGACCAAGGCGTCGGCGAGTTCAGTCTCGTCCTTCGGCAGCAGTTCAAGTCGGATTTCGTCATGGAGCGTATCGAGCTTCTCCTGGAGTTCCCCGACTTCGGCTTTCGCCATTTCGAGCACCTCCGGGTCATCCTCATTAGCGACCATTTCCTGTGCGCCTTCCAGGTCAGACTGCATGCGCGTCATGTCGTTCCAGAGCTCGACGACGTGCTGGAGTTGGCGGTATTCGCGACCGAGCCTTCGGATGGCGTTCGGGTCGGAAGCAGTTTCGGGCTGCGACATCAAACGCTCGACTTCGCTGTGCCGGTCAGCGATTTCCTTCAGGCGGGCTTCCATCGATTGCTGCATATTTTGAGGTTACCAGTAACTTTCTAAAAGGCACGATTGACGGCTGCCCTGTCAGAAGAGTACCGGGCGGCCCTGACCAGCTAGATGAGCGATTCTCGAACGTGCTGCGCTATCGATTCGGCATCAAGCGCCACTTCAGCCTGCCCGCCGCCCTCGGCGAGGTCCTTCACGGTTGCGACGCCCCGCTCGACCTCGCGGTCGCCGAGGATCACCACGTTCGCTGCGCCGAGGTTGTTGGCATACCGCATTTGCGCCTTCATCGAACGTCTTGGAGCAAGGACAGTCGAAACGTCCGCTGCCCGCAGGCCGGTGGCAAGCGCACTGGCAGACGCTACGGCGCCGCCAAGTGCAACCACGACGATATCGGGCCCCTTCGGTGCCTTCACGGCAACTTCCTGTTTCTTCAACTCGAGAATCATCCGTTCGATGCCCGACCCGAAGCCAATGCCGGGGGTTTGTTGTCCGCCCAGAATGCCGATCAGCGGATCGTAGCGACCCCCGGCGATGAGCGTGCCCTGCCCGCCAGCGTCGGCCGGCTCATACTCGAACACTGTCCGGTTGTAGTAGTCGAGGCCGCGTACCAGTCTGTGATCAATGTCGAACGAAAACTCCCGGTAGACCGTCTTCATGTTCTCAAGAAGGATGAGCAACGCATCCCAGTGCTCTTTTGCGTCGCCGCCAATGTAGTCGACCGATTTGGGCGCGCTGTCGGCAAGCGCCTGGGTTTCGGGGGCCTTGGAATCGAGTACGCGGAGGGGTGCCCTCTCGAGCCGGTCCCGGTCGAGCTTCGGAAGCTCGTCAATCACATTCCTGAAATAGTTGTCCAAATCGTTGAGATAATCGTCCCGGCCCTCGGGGTCGCCCAGGCTGTTCAGTCGCAGTGTGACGTTCTTGATGCCCAGCTCCGTGATGTATTTCCAGCCAAGCTCAATGACTTCCGCATCGACCTCGGGCGACTGGTCGCCGATCGCTTCGACGCCGAACTGGTGGTGCTGGCGGAAACGCCCCGCCTGCGGACGCTCATAGCGGAACATAGGTGACATGTAGAACAGTCGCACCGGCTGCGGTCCGTTGTGGAGACCGTTCTCGATATAGGCCCGGCACACAGAGGCCGTGCCTTCGGGCCGCAGTGTGATCGAATCGCCGCCGTGATCTTCGAACGTGTACATCTCTTTCTGCACGATATCGGTCTCATCGCCAACCCCGCGCTGAAACAGGTCCGTGTCTTCGATCAGCGGCGTGTCGATGCGCCGATAGCCAAATTGCGAGGCAACCTTGCCGGCAACTGCTTGCACATGCGACCAGTAAGGCTGGTCATCGGGAAGTATGTCGGCAGTGCCTCGTGGGCGCTTGAAGTTCATTCGCTCGTCACGTCGATCAACGGATAGTCATGTCCCCTCTCCCTGCCAGGGAGACGGGTGCCCACCTGTGGGCGCGGGTGTGGGTCGAACTCGTCGCCGGATACAAGTTCATGCGACGCCAGGATTTCACCCGCCCTCCAACTTTCTCCCTCGCAGGAAGGGAGGAAGTTTACCTTCGATAGCTTCTGCTCCGCCGTCGAAAACTTTCCCCTCGACCTGACCTTCTCCGCGTGGAGAAGGGATTGACCTCGCAACCAAGAGTGAAACCCAACTCGCCAGTCAAACGTGCCCCTGGCACCACCACCTAGGAACCCAGCCCTGCCGCCTGGTAAATCTTGCCTTCCGTCTTTACGGCCGGGGCGTAAACCATTCGGGCCTTGTTCATTTCTCGAAGGTTCTCAGCTCCCACGTAACCCATGCAAATTTGAAGGGCGCCGACGAGGTTCAACGTCCCGTCGGTGCGTGACGACGGTCCGTACAGGAGCTGATGCAAGCTGTACTCCGTACCCATCTTGATACGCGTGCCACGCGGCAGCGAGCTGTGCCAGGTCGCCATGCCCCAGTGGTAGCCGTGTGCAGGGGCCTCTTCGCACTTGGCGAACGGGCTGCCGATCATCACGGCGTTGGCACCCGCGGCAAACGACTTGCACACATCGCCCCCTGTACGGATGCCGCCGTCGGTGATGATCGGTATGTACTTGCCGGTTTCCTTGTAAAAGTCATCCCGTGCGGCCGCGCATTCGATTGTGGCGCTGACCTGCGGGATGCCGATTCCCAGCACTTCCCGGCTCGTACAGACCGAGCCGGGGCCAACACCAACCAGAACGCCGTGAATTCCCTGCTGCATCAGCTCCTTTGTCACCTCGTACGACACCGTGTTGCCGACCAGAATCGGAACGTCGATCTCCTTGATAAGCTCCGAAAACACGAGGCCTTTGAGACTCTTGGACGAATGCCGGGCGGTAACAACGGTCGCCTGCACAACGATCATGTCTGCACCGGCTTCAACAGCCAGTGGAGCCATTCGCTTGGCGTTTTGTGGCACAAATGAAACGGCGGCTGTTCCGCCACCCCTTTTTACTTCTTCGACCCGCGTTGCAATCAACTCTGGCTTCTGGGGCTCCGAGTAGATTTTCTGCAGGATCACCGTCGCCTCTTCTCGCGGTGCCGCGGCAATTTCTTCATATATCGGAGCTGTGTCCTCGTAACGCGTGTGCAGCCCGTCCATATTCATGACCGCGAGACCGCCGGCCCTGCTCATTTCAATGGCGAATTTCGGATCGACAACGGCGTCCATTGCAGCGGCTAAGAATGGGACTTCGAGCTTGATCCCGTCGAAATTCGTCGTCAGGTCCGCCATTTCCGGGTTAATCGTGATGTCGCCGGGGGCAATGGATACATCGTCAAATCCGTATGCGGGCTTCAGTTCCTTGAAGTTACGTGGCACCTTCTGAACTCCTCACATCGGGTGCGAGCCGAATCTGCTGGTCCCTACTTGCAACTCGCCCTTCCGGCACACCAGAGTCCGGGGGTAATTACGAATTCCGCCGCAGGTAAATTCGACCCAGTATACGCCGAGTTAAACGGCCGCGCACGAGACCGAATTAAGTCGGCGTTAGTACCGGAAAATCACGCGGTTTTACTGTGCTAGCCTGACTGCCCAGCTATAAACCGTGGTAGCCGTTCGCATGCACTGGCTTCGCATCCGTGAGCGGCATTATATGAAGTAAATCAATGGAATACTCGGGAAAAATCACAGATGTCCCCGGCCTCACGGTGGGCCATCACACAGACCTCGTGAACGGCACCGGCTGCACGGTGGTCCTCTGCGAAGAGCCTGCAATCGCCGGGATGGAGATCAGGGGCGCGGCACCGGGGAGCAGGGAAGTGGCCCTGCTCGACCCGCTCGCCAGCGCCCAGTGGATCAACGCCATAGTGCTGACCGGCGGCAGCGCGTTCGGCCTCGATGCACCGGGGGGCGTCGTCAGGTATCTCGAAGAAAAGGGTGTCGGCGTGAAATTCGGACGAACACGCATACCGCTCGTCCCGGCTGCAGTGGTTTTCGACCTCGGGTTCATCAACGGCGCGGTGCGTCCCACGGGAGACGACGGCTACGCAGCAGCAGCCAGTGCGTCCGAAGAATTCGCCGTCGGCAACGCCGGGGCCGGCACAGGTTCGACCGTCGCAAAGCTTCTCGGTGCTGCGAGTTCGATAAAGGGCGGCGTCGGCACGGCCTCGGTCCGCATACCGTCCGCCTCCGGCAAAGGGGCCGGAGCGACTGTCGGGGCGTTGATGGTTGTGAACGCTATCGGAGGGATAGTCGATCCCGAATCGGGCGAGATCGTCGCTGGACCCCGGACCGAAGACGGTTTTGCCGACTCAATCGACCTGATGATTCAAGCTCCCCCAAAAGACAGGGGCTTCTTCCAAAACACCACCATTGGAGTGGTTGCCACTGACGCCCCGTTGGACAAGATCGGGGCTACCAGGCTGGCAATTGCCGGGCAGGACGGAATCGCACTCACCGTCCGTCCCTCTCACACTGCGAACGATGGTGACGCCGTGTTTGGCCTTTCGACCGGCTTACACCAGGACCCCGTTCCCGGCGATGTCCTCCATGCCGCTGCCCTGAAGGCCGTTGCAGGGGCGATACTGAACGCAATCGATTCAGCGGAAACCCTGGGCGGCGTGAAGTCGGCGGCCGACGCAAGGGCAATCCGACAGTGAGACAGCCGAAGTGCCAATAATGAGCGTCTTGCCCGGACTAAACAGACAGACCTCGATTACGGTAATAGCTGCGGGACGACTGGGGTCAAGCATTGCCGGTGCGATGCTCAAAGCCGGGTACAGCGTTGCGGCGGTGTCGAATCGACGGGCTGATCGCCGGGAGTGGCTGAGCGTAAATCTCGCGAGACACCACTCAGGTCCAGTAATCACCGAAAAAGCCCAGACCGCGGCAGACCTTGCGACAGTCGTTTTCATCACGGGCCCCGACTCGGCGATCGAGGAAATCTGTGCTGGGATCAAATGGCGCGACGATCAAGCGGTCCTGCACTGCGCCGGTGTGCTGCCGGTGTCTGCCCTGGATAGTGCACTCGCGCATGGCGCGAGCACCGGGGGATTCCACCCACTCCAAACATTCCCGTCACCCGAATCATCCGACCGGCTAAAAGACGTTTCATTTGCGATCGAAGCCGATAATTCCGACCTGTTGCACTGGCTCAAGGTCCTGGCGACCAATCTCGGCGGATCGCCGGTGGAAATCGAATCCGGGCAGCGCGCTGCCTACCATGCGTCGGCCGTGATGGCCTGTGGACTGGTCGCTGGCCTCGTCGGGCTCGCCGCGGAAATGTGGGAACCTCTCGGCGTCGACCGTGCTGACGCACTCAAGCGTCTGATCCCGTTAATTCGCTCCACGGTCGACTCCCTCGATGAGCAGGGCCTGCCTCTGGCCATCACGGGGCCTTTCGTTCGCGGCGACGTCGATACAGTTGAATCTCATCTCGAGACCACCAACCGGATTTCGCCGGAAATGGGCAGGGCATACGCCGCCCTCGCACTGGCCTCCTTGCACATTGCGCGGGAGCAGGGTGGGCTGAGCGATGAAAACTTCGAGCGCATCAAATCACTGCTTTCACCAGCAATTCAGCGGTAGATCAATCGTAAATTGCCCCAAAAATCCCGGAAATCGGTAATAATGACCTGACGCAAGTGAACTAAGGCCTGGCGGCTAGCAAGTGGCAGTCGACCGGGGCGGAGGTGCACGATGGCAGTTCGCCGAATCACCACTTACAAGATTCAGCAGATGAAGCGCCGTGGCGAGCCGATCCCAATGGTGACGGCATACGACTACACGGCAGCCCGCATCGTCGATTC
>JADFLG010000011.1 GCA_022564545.1 Chloroflexota bacterium
CAATGTAGAACTAAAACTCGTTGATGGCGAGATCGTGAAATACGACAACCTGACCGTGATCCTCGACGCGCTTACGGGCCATGTCTACCGTGTCGAAGCGTTCTACGGAGAATACGAATCGGAAGCCCGCGCACCTGTGTGGCTCAGCCCCCCGACGCCGACTCCGGACGCTGGCTAATGGGTCGAGAATTCCTCCCTCCCTCGCAGGGAGGGAGTTAGAGGGTGGGTTGGTGCCCTGTGGTGCGACAACCGGTCGGGCGAGGCGTCACCGCCGGTTGTATTCGGTCGAAACTTTGACCCACACCCTAACCCTCTCCCTGAGTGGGAAAGGGGATTAGCCCACCCGCCAGATTAAACCTTATTAGTCGAAACCAAGCTTCTTCTCGCGCATTGAAACGTACCGGCCCTGACCGATAATCAGGTGGTCCACTATCTCGATATCGAGCAGTTTTCCGGCCGCGACCAGGGTCTTGGTGATCGCAACGTCCTCGTCGCTCGGAGTCGGATCACCCGACGGGTGGTTGTGAACAATGGCAATTTGTGGCGCATTCCGCCTCACCGCAGTTGCAAACACCTCGGCCGGTCGGATCAGTGCGGCATTCACACTGCCCGAATACAGGTCCTCGATGCCCAGGACCTGGTTGCGCGTCGACAGCGTGGCGACCCGCAGGTGTTCTCGATCAAACGACGACATTTCCGCCATGAACAGCGTCGCCAGGTCCGACGGTGTGGTGATGGTCACACGTTCCTCAGGAGTTAGCGAAGCCACTCTGCGACCCAGTTCAATGCCGGCCAATATCTGACACGTCTTCGCATCCGATATCCCCCGTGATTCGCACATCTCGTCGAACGTGATTCGTGAAAGCCCGGACAGCCCCCCGAATTCGGCCAACACCCGACTCGCCATCGCGAGCACGTTCTCGCCTTCGAGGCCGGTGCGGAGCAAGATCGCAAGCAGTTCGGAATTCGAAAGGTGGCCCGCGCCGTATTGGGCCAGCCGCTCCCGGGGTCGTTCGCCCGAGGGAAAATCGCGAATGGCAGGGTGTGCGATAGCCGAAATGTTCACGGTAGTCAGGGTCATTGCCCCGGCAGTCTATGCCGGGACTGTTTCAACCCTGAACCGGGAATGTCACATCCCGCAAATCATCCGGTCACATAAAACATCTGACCGTTACACGTTTGGCAGATAAATCCGTGTGCCGCTCTGCCACGACTTCTGCACCGCGTCTGTAAACTCCATGTACTTCACCGAATCGGTGAAGTTCGAACGTGTTACAGGTTCGATACCGCGTATGGCATTGATGAATTCTTCTTCAACCCGCCAGCTTCCGCGCTTGTCGTCTGGAACGATCAGTTCCGGCATGGCATCGTCGCCCCTGCGAGCGCCCGTCACCCGTGGGTCTTCGCCCCCTCCGATTACCTCGACGCGTATTGTTCCTTCCGACCCGAATATCCAGATTTCTGTAGGAGGAGCGAACGGACCGAAAACCGTGCTCATCGATATATTTACCGTTCCGCCGCCCGAGAGCGAGTAAATCACATCGACCTGGTCTGGGATGGTCATCTGGTAGCGGTCCCCGTCCGGGCCGTTCCGGTGGGGGACCACGATTTGGGCCTGTGCCATTACCGAACTGGCGGTGCCGACGAGTCGCATAAGGTTTTCGTACCAGATGCCCAGGGTCATCACGTTGTTGCCAGATAGTTCGCGCATATGCCGCCAGTGTGCATCGGTGGAGGAATCTGGATACGAATCGCCATCGAAAACTCGAACGTTCACGTTCACCACGTCGCCAATGTAGCCATCGGATATCAGTTCGATCAGGTATCGCTCGCAGGCCATCAGGTGAGGCGGCGGCACGATCTGCGTGACGAGATCGGGGTTTGCTACCGATGCGGCCAGCATGTCACGTGCTTCGGCTGCGTTCATGGCCATTCGGGCTTCGCACAGAACATGCTTGCCGTTGTCCATCGCCGTCAGCGAAATAGTGGAGTGCATGTAAGGCCATGTGCCAATGCATACGGCGTCGATGTTGGGGTCCTCGACCAGGTCGAGCCATGTCGGGTAAGCCTCGCCAATCTCGTACTTATCGGCCGCGACTTTACTCGATTCCAGAGAACGGTTCGCAACGCCGACAAGCTCGACGCCTTCCTGCGCTCGCAAACCCGGAATGTGGCGCAGGGCCGTGTTGGCACCAGCCCCGATGAAACCGACTCTAATCGTTTCGTTTGCCATTTGCCGATAATCCTCTACTGTAAATCCACGTAAACCGCACGTGAGTCCGGCCATCGACCCCGGCGGAGCGTCGGCAATTATCGATGCCCACCACCGGGAAGCTGAAAGTCTACGTGAACGATCAGCGGTTGCCAGTCCTGTGCGGCGGGGTTGCACCCGGAATTCTCCCCTGTCCAGAATTTGACGGCTACTTGCCAGGGACTTGAAGAGACAGCCGTTCCGTTAATCGCCTGCAGGGCTCCAGGGAAAACACAACGAGAAAGCGATGACAATTCCAAGTCAAATCAATATGACCGGCGTGGGCGTGCAGATCGCCTGGGACGACGGCCAGACGTGTACCTATCCGTACCGGTATTTGCGACTGCAGTGCGCCTGCGCTGCGTGCGTCGAGGAAATGACCGGGAGGGCGTTGCTCAACGTTTCCGCGGTGCCTGAAGACGTCATCGCCGTCGAATATATCGAGGTCGGCAAATACGCCCTCCAGTTCCTGTGGACCGACGGGCACGGCACGGGGATCTACCCGTTCAAAATGCTGCTGAAACTCGCCGAAAACGACGATGCCGTGATCTGCGAGACGAGTTAGTGTCTCCGCAGAATTTCGGGGACCACCGGGACCTGGCCCTTCAGTCGATCGGCGATTACGGGCGGCAGTTGACCCGCGCACTTACCGGCCTGGAACTGGAAGAGGCCCGGTGGATGCCGACTCCCCAGTCGAACCATATCCTGTGGATACTCTGGCACATGGGCCGGATGGAAGACATGTGGGGGTCCTACCTTCGAGGTGGTATTGGCCCGAGCGCCTGGATCGAGGGCCGGTGGGCGGACCGGCTGGGGATCGACGCGGCCCGAAACGGTTCCGGTGATTCAGTCGAGCAGGTGCGAGATTTTCCCGATGTCTCGCTTCAAGAAGTCACGGCCTACTGGCAGGCGGCACGGGACCTGCTGATTCCCGCAGTCGAGAAAATCACGCACGACATGCTGCAAGACAGGCACCCCGAGATCTGGACTCATGCGCCCGACCGCGCACCGACCCTACTGTGGGTGCTGGGCAGAATCCCGGTCGAGAACAGCCAGCACACCGGCCAGATCGCATACATCCGCGGCCTCTACGCCGCAAAGTTCGGGTAGGGGGCGCTTTTTTGGGACCAAAATCTGACAGTTCGACCCCTAAATATCTGATTCGCATACAATCTCACTTGAGCACGAAACAGGAGAAGTGAACGTGGATCTGAATACCCTCGAAAGCTTATTGTCACGAACAAGGCAAAAAGCGAAGGAACACTCAGTTGTATTTGAAAAGAGTGAGGCGGCAACCCGTTACAGTCTCATCGATCCCGTTCTGGATGCACTGGGTTGGGATCTTGCCGACCCTCTGCACTCCATTGCCGAGTATGGTGTCGGAAAAAACCGCGCCGATTACGCGATGTTTGGCAAAAGTACGGCAATACCAGCGTTGTTCATCGAAGCGAAGCGACTCGGCACAAACCTCAGACAAAATCTCGATCAGGCAATCACCTATTGCAACGGCGAAGGAGTCAAATACTTCGTCATAACCGATGGTATCAATTGGCAGGCTTATGACGTTTTCAAACCCGTCCCAAATTCAGATAAAAAGATTTTTGAGATTGATCTGAATGTCACTGGTGATAGCGAATCGGTAATTCAGTTTATTTGGTTGTGGAGACAAAACTTCACTTCTGATTCAGAGCCAATAAAAGCCAAATTACATGCTCGAAAAGCTACTACTCCAGAACAAGGTCAAGTCGTGGACCCTGGTCGAGGCATTTCGTTGTCAGCAGTCTTCGAAATGACCAAGGCTCACAAATTCCTTAAACCTCCAGAACTAGTGTTGACGCCGGACGGTGCCACACATTCGATTATCACTTGGACGGAGATGCAAATCACCGTCGCTGAGTGGCTGGTCGAAAACAAATTTTTGACTCCGGCGATGTGCCCGGTCCGATCTAAAGGAGGTGGGCACATACTTCACACCAAACCCGTCGCAAAAAACGGGAAGACTTTCTGGAGCCCGCATGAAATCGGCGGGATGTGGATCGAAAAATCGAGAGACGCGAAAGACCACGCACGAATCTCACTTGAATTGGCGACCGCCGCTGGCTCCCAAGACATCAATATCGTTGGCCCAAATACCTGGCCGCTTCCGAAAAGCAAGTAAAACCAAAACCGGGCAGTTGACGGGCTGCCCGGTCTAATTTTCTTTTCGACGCTAACCTTTGATTGTCTGGTTGTAATTCCCACGGACGTTGTTCGTTCAACTTGGGGCGTGCATCCGCGGCCTCTATTCCGCGAAGTTCAGGTAGGGGGCGAACGATTGGGAATTATCTGCCATTAACAGCCTGGCGAAAAATCTATTTGAAGTATGATTGCGCCCGTCTAAAGACGAGGTAATTCTGATGCCCGAGTTCAAGCCCAATACTCTCTACTACGGCGACAACCTGCAGGTGCTGCGCGATTTCCCGTCGGAATGTGTCGACCTGATCTACCTCGATCCGCCCTTCAACTCAAACCGCAACTACAACGTCCTGTTCAAAGAATCAGCAGGTGTCGAAGCTGAGGCGCAGATTCAGGCGTTCGAAGACACCTGGCACTGGGGCATTGAGGGAACGACGACATGGGACACCTACAACCAGATCGTCCAAAAACAGGATGAAGTTGGGCGAATGCTGCAGGCGTTTGTTCAGGCACTTGGGCACAACGATGTAACAGCGTACCTGACAATGATGGCCCCTCGGCTGATCGAATTGCGACGAGTGCTGAAGCCCACCGGATCGATATACCTGCACTGCGACCCTACCGCTTCGCACTATTTGAAGGTGGTTATGGACTCTGTGTTTGGAGCGACTAACAGTCGCACTGACATTGTTTGGCGCCGAACAAATGCAAAAGGACTGGCATTTAAAGGGTTCCCCCGTGATCACGACACACTGCTGTACTACACCAAAGAAGCCAAGTTCACTTGGAATCGCCCTTTCGTCGCGTATGACCCCGCATACGTGGAGAAGTTTTATCGGTTCGTGGAAGAAGGGACAGGGCGTCGATATCGCCTCAGCGACCTCACAAATCCGAACCGAGACCGACCAAATTTGACCTACGAGTGGAAGGGACATGTGCGGGTTTGGCGTTGGACAAAACAACGAATGGAAGAAGCGGAGCAGCATGGCATCATTCAGTACTCATCAACTGGTCTAGCGGCTCAGAAAAGATACTTGGACGAAATGCAAGGCCAGCCTGTCGATTCCATTTGGGATGATATTGAACCAGTCCAGGCACACTCGAAAGAGAGGCTTGGTTACGCTACCCAGAAACCAGAAGCACTATTGGAGCGAGTAATCAGCGCATCTTCAAATGAAGGCGACGTGATACTCGACCCGTTCTGCGGGTGCGGGACCGCCGTCGTCGCAGCCCATCGCCTGGGACGTAAATGGATCGGCATCGATATTACTTATCTCGCCGTGGACCTGATGCAGAATCGTCTGAAAACCACATTCCCAGGTGACTTCAAAAAAGGCGTTCAAATCGATGGCGAGCCCGCCGATGAAGCAGCCGCGCTTGCCCTGGCCGAGAAAGACAAGTACCAGTTCCAGTTCTGGTCGGTCGCCAAACTCGGCGGTACCTCCCGCGGTGGTCAAAACAAAAAAGGTGCAGATCAGGGTGTAGACGGCGTGATCGGCTTCCCGGAAGTAGACCCGGAGAAATCAGGCAAGGCGGCACACGACTTCAAGCAGGTGATCATTTCAGTCAAGGGTGGAAATACCGGACCGTCTCACGTGCGTGATTTGATCGGAACAGTCAAGAACGAAAGCGCGGCCATCGGCGTGCTCGTCACCATCAAAGAACCGACCCGGGGAATGATCGACGCTGCAGCATCTGCAGGTGTGTACCAATCGAATTTCACCAAAAAGTCATACCCAAAGATTCAGATAATTACCGCGGGCGATATTGTTCACGGAAAAATGGTAGAAATGCCGCCTATCGAAAGCCTGAGCCAGTATAAGGCTGCTCCGAAAGCCAAACGCGGAACCCAAAGTTCGTGGGACATCTAACCCGACTACTTAATTTCCCGACCGCAGCGGAGGGACCTCAGGGGGGATGCATTTAGCGGCAGCCAAGAGTATCCGCTCCAGACCGCTTTCACCCACACCCTGGCCCACTCCGCAAGGGAGAGGGGACATTCAGCCCCTACCCGCGTGCCAGCATGTTGCGCACCGTCCCAACGATGTCTTCGGGCTGCGGCATGAAGGCGGTTTCGAGGCCCTTGTTGTAGGGCACGGGCGAGTGCGGCGCCGTTACCCGTTTGACCGGGGCGTCGAGGTAGTCGAACGCCTTGTCGGCGATAACTGCGGCAAACTCCGAAGCCATCGAGGCGCGCGGCGTATCCTCATCGACTATCACCACACGGTTTGTCTTCATTACCGATTCGAGCAGAATATCTTCGTCGAACGGCGATAGCGACATCATGTCGATCACTTCGGCCTCGATGCCGTCCGCAGCAAGGATCTCGGCGGCCTGCTGACATGCGATCGACGTGTACGACATGCCCACCAGCGTAACGTCGTCGCCGCGCCTCGTGTAACGCCCCTTGCCGAGCTCGATTATGTAATCCTCGTCGGGCACGAAACCAGTGAGGTTAATGAGCTTTTTATCGTTTACAAGGAACACGGGGTCATCGTCACGAATCGCAGCGGCGAGCAGCCCCTTGACCGAGTAAGGGTCCGACGGCACCACGACCTTCAGGCCCGGAATGTGCGCCAGCATCGAGTAGAAGCTCTCTGAATGCTGGGCGGCGTGACCTGTCCCTGCTCCCGAACGCGCAAACAGCGTCAGGGGGACCCTCGTTTGCCCGCCGAACATGTAACGGCTCTTCGCTGCGTTGGAAAGCAACTGGTCGTACGCAACCGTTACGAAGTCGAAGTACATGAGGTCGACGACAGGACGAAGACCGGTAAGCGCTGCGCCGATCGCGGCCCCCACGAACCCGGCCTCGGAAATCGGCGTGTCCCGAATCCGTTCCGGGCCGAATTCCTGAACCAGCCCCTTCGTCGCCGCGAACGGCCCGCCCCAGGCGTCAAGTGGTTCTTTCGTGTCCTTGTCGAACCCACCCGAGATGTCCTCGCCCATAAGAAAGACATCGGGATCACGCTGCATCTCGGCCCGGAGCGTGTCCCTGAAAACGTCCCGGAACCGCTTTTCTTCGCCGGGTACACCGTCGTATCCGGGCCCGAGCGGACTGATTGCTTGCTGTATTGTCATTTCTCGTTCTTCTATTTTGTATTTGTGTTTTTTGTATTTGTGCTGGATGTGCGGGTTTTGGAAAGTTTTAGTTTTTCGCCTGGCTAACGCAGGCCCGGAATGGGGTTGGAGTAGCTGACGTACACGTCGCTGTACAGCGCCTCGGCATCGGGCATCGGGCTGTTCAGTGCGAACTCGACCGCGTCGACCATCTCTTTTTCGATCGCGTCGCGGATGCCCTTGAGCTTTTTTGCCGTCATCAGCTTCTGCTCGGTCACCCGCTTCTCGAAACTCTTTAACGGGTCCCGCTCGCGGAAATATTCTTCCTCTTCTTCAGTGCGGTAGTTCAACGGGGTATCGGCATGAAAGTGGCCGTGGAACCGGTAGGTCTTCAGCTCGAGGAAGGTCGGCCCCTCACCAGCCCTCGCCCTGGCGATAGCCTCACCTGCAGCGTCGTACACGGCAAACACATCCATACCGTCGACCACTACCCCCGGCATGCCGTAGCCCTCGGCCCGCGACGCGATGTCGTCGGTCGATACTGCGTACCAGGCGGGCGTGGCCTCCGCATAGCCGTTGTTCTCGCAGGCGAAGACCACCGGCAGCTTCCAGACCGAGGCCAGGTTCATCGATTCGTGCAGCACGCCCTGTGAAGATGCACCGTCGCCGAAGAAAGAAACTCCGATCGATTCGTTCTCGATTCCTTTGTACTTTGCGGTGAGCGCCGCACCGACAGCCAGGGGGATCGATGCACCGACGACGGCGTTGGCCCCGAGCATGCCCTTCGAAAAGTCGGCAATGTGCATCGAGCCGCCCTTGCCCCCGCACTGGCCCGTGGCGCGCCCCATGATTTCGGCCATCATCTTGTCGGTTTCGAGGCCTTTTGCGATGCAGTGTCCATGACCCCGGTGGGTCGAGCCAATCCAGTCTTTATCGGTGAGGTGTGCACAGATTCCGGTTGGCGGCGCTTCCTGGCCGTCCGAGGGGTGAGTGACGCCCATCGCATTGCCCTTGAAGGTCTGCTCGAGCATCGTCTCCTCGAAGCGGCGGATTCGGTACATCGTCGTGTACAACCACTCCAGCTTCTCTTTGGAGATGTCCATTTTTAAAGTGCCTCCGGGTGATTTCGCCCACCGTTACGCCCGACTGAATATGCCAGATATGCCATGTCAGGACGAAACGGCCTCGAATTTGCGATCACTGCGTTCGGAACCGATTGCCTTAGTTTTTGTGCCCGTTATCCCTCGCCCCGCCAAATCACCAATAAAAAAGGCATGGGACGATAAAACGACAGTGGAACTGTAGCATCGGAGAGCGGGGTCCGTGGGTAGTGGTCCAACCGGTAATTAGTTTCGGCCGATGAATCTGCTGAGCGATTTCTTGAGCGAGGTCTCCTCGAGCTTCTCGTCGTGAAGCAGGCCATCGAGCAGCGCATCGTAGGGCGTCGATTCGGTGCTGACCGCGGGAGTGACGGTAAACAGGATTGTGTCGGCGGAGCCACTCTCCCTGCAGCGCATAGCCTGTTCGATCACTTCCTTGACGGTGTACATGGCGTGCGGCGAAAGCACGATTCCCTCCGCCCTCGTGAAAATCAACCCGGCGCTGTACGACTCGACCTGGCCGTGTGCCACCGCCGAGATGTACTTTTCGCGGTACAGCGCCGAAACGATCGGGGCCACGCCGTGGTAGCGCATCGCGCCTGCCAGCACGCCCGGCGGCGAATATTCCCGGCCAAGCGTATACATCGGGACCTGCGGCATAAGCCCGGCGGCATCGGCAGACTCTTCCGTGTAGACACCGCGCGTCAGGCTCGGAGTCGACGCTTCTTCGACCGCTACGAACCTCGTATCCCTCCCCTGTATTCGAGCCGGAACGAACGGGGCGATCAGACCACCGAAGTGCGAGCCTGCGCCTATCGAGCCGATTACGTAGTCCGGTGCTTCGTTTACAGCGGCAAGCTGGCGCTGGGCCTCGAGTCCAACGATCGTCTGGTGGATGAGTGTGTGGCCCATCAGGGTCGGGATCGCAAACTTGACCTCGGGATTACGCGTCGCTTCTTCGTAGGCCTCGGCCAGCGCCGTGGCTATCGACCCGGAATCGGGGCCCTGCCTGTCGTGTTGAAGTTTCCCGACCCGCGTGCTCTCGGACGGGCTCGCGAGGACGTCAACTCCCCAGACACGGCCGAAAGCGTCGCCCCAGGCATGATCGGACCCGGGTTTCCGCACACTGTAGACACGGCCCTTGAGCCCGAACAGTGCGGCAGCGTGCCCGATGGCGCTGATCCAGACTCCCCCGGCGCCACCGGTCACTATTCCCTCGGCACCGGTCTGTTTCGTATAGAACGCCTGCGGGATCGCGGTGTTCGATTCGTAGGAGCCGCTCGGGCTGCCGCCCTCGACTTTGTAGTAGAGCCGGGCGGGAGTGCCCAACTCGCGTTCCAGCGTCGCTGCCCGGAACATCGGAGTCGGACGCCACTGCTGGTACGCCTCCCGGACTTCTTTCGGGATTTTAAAGGTACGGCTTCTGGCGTTTAACTCATGCTCGATTATCTGACGCGGAAACAGTGGCTCCAGTTCACGGGCCGTGATCGGATATCCCGACGGCGACATCATCGGTGGAACCCGGAACGGCAGGTCGGCCTCAACGTTGTACCAGCGCGCCGGCATTTCCCGGGGTGTCAGCGATATTCGATTGCCCGTGATCGTCGCCATTCGCCTGCTGGTCCTTTACCTGCCGGTACTGATACCGGTCCATTTACGGTGGAAAGCCGCGGGAATTGCACTACCGGAACATTCGTGGCCGGTTTGCCGGTGTCACAGACAGGGGCCCATGTCACAGACAGCAAGTTCAGCGTATAGCGTGCCCGCTGTATGAAACAGAATCAAACTGCCTGCCTGGTATCGAACAATATTTCCCAGCTATTTGCATCATGTCAGCGCAGGTCGGCTCAGTTGACGTTGATCGCAGAAAAAAGATTCTGGGCGACAGTACAATCCGCTCGATTGGTGCAAGCCGTCCGGCTGCTGCATGCCGCACGGCCGCGGTAAGCATTAAACCCGTGAGTCTCAAACCGTCAAACTCGGCACCACAAAGCGAACCTCCCGGACAAAAGATGCGGAAATATATGAACCGCCGTGTTTTCCTCGCCCCGAAACTCGGGATCCTGGCGCTCGCTATCCTGTTGGTCGCCCTCGCAGTAAGCGGGTGCAGCGGTGGGCAGGGCGAGACCGGACCACAGGGGCCGGCCGGACCACCGGGCAAAACCGGAGAGCCGGGGTCGCCGGGCTCGACTGGTCTACAGGGATTCCCCGGTCCTGCCGGTCCGGTCGGACCAGCCGGGGCAGATGGGGCAGACGGGTTGGCGGGCAAAGATGGTGCCCGTGGTGCGGCCGGCCAGAGAGGTGCCGAAGGTAAATCGGGCCTTCTGACGCTCGGACCCGGCCTGACTACCGAGGGATCGAACGAGGGCGATGTCGCCTCTGTCGACTTTGACGGGCCCGGCGCTGCCAGCACAGTGGCCCGCAGCGACCATGACCACGATTCTGACTACTACACCAAACTGGATTTATCGTCGGGAACGGCCGACGTGGCGTGGTCGTCGTTGACGGGCGTTCCGGGCGATCTTAGTTCCGGCGGGGCAGCCGCGTCAGTCGAGTGGGAAAACATCCGGAACCGGCCTGCCGGACTTGACGATGGCGACGACGGCCTCACTTCTGTCGGATGGGCGGACATTCAGAACAAACCGAGCGAGCTAAATACGACGCTTGGTGGCCTGGTCTGCGGGTCGAGCGAAATCGCAATTTACAACGGTTCGACCTGGGTTTGTGGGGATCCCGGCCCTTCGCCCGGTGAATATGTGAGTTCCGGGCAGTCTTGCGGGCCCGGCCTGATCGCGTCGGGGTTCGATTCGACCGGAAACCTGGAATGCGCCGCCATTGCATCCGGCGACGAAGTTCCGTTCCTGCGGGGGAAGCACCGGGTGACAACTCTGGTGACCGGGCCCGGCGATGCCGGGTTCTGGAACTCGGTAACTGTAGGTGACGATGGGCTTCCCGTTATCGCCTACGAGGCGAACGAATCTCTGTACCTGGCGCAGTGCGACGACGTGACGTGCGCTTCTGCCACCGTGTCGCTAATCGAGGCGACGGGCACGGGCGACCTCCACGCTTCAGTAATCATCGGCACCGATGGCCTGCCCCTCATAAGTTACCGGTCTTCGTCAAATGCCGACCTGAAGATCGCGCACTGCCAGACGGTCGACTGTGCGACCAGCGCGAAAGCAATTCTTGAAAGCGCGGGTAATGTCGGAGAGTTCTCGTCAATTGCGATAGGGACTGACGGTCTTGGGATAATCAGTTACTACGATCGCACCAACGGCAATTTGAAGGTTGCCCACTGCAACACCACCTCCTGTTCCTCGGCTGCCGTGACCACTGTCGATTCAACAGGCGATGTGGGCCGGCACACTTCGATCACCATCGGTAGCGACGGGTTTGCGCTCATCAGCTACTACGACATGTCGAACGCCGATCTCAAGGTCGCTCATTGCACCAACCTGACCTGCTCCGCAAGCACCGTCGAAACCATCGATTCGGCTGGCGATGTCGGAAGGCGGACCTCCATCGCCATCGGAATTGACGGACGCGGCCTCATCAGCTATTTCGATGCGACGAGCAACGACCTCAAGGTCGCTCATTGCACGAACATTTCGTGCAGTTCCTCGACTTTTTCCTCTGCGGTGACCAGCGGTGGAGTCGGCGATTGGAACTCTATGACGATCGGGGCCGACGGACGGGCGATCATCAGCTACTACGACTCGTTCAACGGGGCCCTCGAAATCGCACACTGCGCCGACACCTTGTGTACCTCGGCGACCGGTATCGACGTAGATGCTACTGCCAATGTCGGTCAGCACAGCTCGATCACGATCGGGGCGGATGGACTGCCACTGATCGTTTATCACGACATCATATCCAGGAACCTCAAGGTGGTTCACTGCTCGAACACCCGCTGCGTGCCAAATATGAGGAACAGGTAGACGGCGTGCAACCGAAGCCGGAGGGTCCCCATTCTTGCTCACTCCCACGCCCCGGTCACATCGGGGCACCTGGGATTCGACCGGGGCGTCAACGTAAAATTGTGCGCGGCTGACTACTAAGGATGAGGATGGCTGTTGGCCATGGGTCAGATAATGATCGACATCGAGGACAACGACAACAGCGGATATTTCCCCGTCCAGGTGTTCGAGACTCAGGGCGAACCCCGGAGTTCCGCGGTGATCACAGTGCCGGGCATACCGGGGAGCGACGAGCCTCACGAAGTGGTCGGGTGGTGCTCGGGCGAGGGCGAACGCGGGGGACCGTGTGAAGCGACCGCCGTAATTGTGGGGGATTCAGGCTCGGGACAGGCATTGATGATCCACGGTGGCGATCACGGAATAAGGCTGCGACCAGCGTCATCAGGTTCGCCGTGGAGCCTTGAAGCTGGGGAACAAAAAGGAGAGCCATACATGCTGCTTGCATCGTCGGCAAAACTCCTTTTCTCGGATTGATTCGAATCGGTTCGCACGAGGTATCGATGAATTGAACGCCCGTACTGTTGACACTCAAAAAATATTCGTGATAGTTTTCACTTGCGTCCATTTTGAGGAGCAGGCGTCGCGCGCCCGTGCCCATCAGTTTTCGCATCCTTTATTGAATCGGGAGATACGTTAGCAGGACATGGACCCGCAACCGTTATCCGAGGCCCAGTGGGCTGAAGTCGGCACTGTTATAAAATTCCTCTCGCTGGCGCTGGGCTTTGCGCTGATCGCCGGTCCAATGCTCCTCACGGCCCATGCGTTCATCCCGTCAGCAGTCAGCACTAAGACGATTGCTGAAAAGTGGAACCGGTTCCGGGCTCCCCTCTACTTTGTTGGTCTGGTCAGTACCGCGGGTATTTTTGCCTCGCTGTTTATGGCCTCGCAGAACATCCAATTTATTTTCGATATGTATCCACGGTGGTGGCAGTAAAAACTGCAACCGCTTTTACGTTAGCGGCAGGCTGCGGCTTGCTCGGACTGGAAAGTGCGCTTGGCGTCGGAAAACGAGAACTCGAACACCAAATCGTCATCATTGCCAAAGCTGCTGGTGCCGGTCCTGGCCATCGGCGGACTCGGTGTAATGGCAGTCATGGGCCTTGTTGCCGCGTTCGTTATTACGGGTTGGCTCGGTCAGCCGGTCCCGGTCCTGGGGTTTGAACAGACGTTCGACCAGCCGATCGACTTCCCGCACACCATTCACGCCTCGACAAAGCAACTCGACTACGTTCCCGCCGATGGGTTGTCAACAATGGAAGGTCTCGGGCTCGACTGCACGTTCTGCCACCGGACCGTAACCACACAGGCAAACGCAGGTATCCCGTCGGTGGCTTTCTGTGTGACCTGTCACCAGGTAATCGGTGCCGCCAACAACCCCCAGCTAACAATCCTCAGGGATGCTGCAAACCTGACCAACTCCCTGGGCCAGTCGGCAGGGCAAATCAGGGACCTGAAGGAAGCCGGGCTGTCCGTGGAGGAACTGGACGGCGCCGCCCCTGTCAACTGGAAACGAGTCCACCGTCTGCCCGATCACGTCAGGTTCGTGCACGAACCACATATTCGATATCTCACCCAGAACCCTGACGTGGTGAAAGGTTCCACGGATGGCGTAACAGTGGGCGCGGCGGGGGTCTGTTCAACCTGCCACGGTAATGTCGCGGCCATGAAACAGGTCGAGCAGGTAGAACCGCTCAAGATGGGACAGTGCGTCGATTGCCATCGCGACAACGGGGCGCCGACCGACTGCGTGGCGTGCCACTACTAGGGGACCATCTATTTCACGCAGGCCGGGCATCCCGGTCACTGAAGCAGAGAAAACGGAAACAATACCGACCAGATGAAGCTGAATCGACGAGAATTCCTGACACTGACCGGCAAAACGACCGCCGGAGCTGTGATCTTCGCAGCCTGCGGCCTGCCCGAGCGCGAGTTAATCGTGCAAAGTCCGGTCGATCTTCCAGAGGACCTGGTCCGTGGCGAAGACGCCTGGTACGCAACTTCGATGGGCGATTTCACCAACGGCGATGGGGTGCTTGTTCGGGTGATGGAGGGCCGGGCGAAGAAAATCGAAGGCAATCCCGATCACCCGGTCAACCGGGGCAAGTCGACGGCGCGCTACGATTCGGTCCTTCAACTGCTGTACCACCCGGACCGGATCAGTGATCCGATGCGCCGCTTTTCGAAAGGCGGAAACCTGGTCGACATTTCATGGAGGCAAGCAGAAGCCCAATTCCAGGATGCGCTGGTCAATGCAAACGGCTCCCTGACAGTGGTCACCAACCCACTGCGAGGGCACCTCGGCAGCGTCGCCAGCAAGTTTGCCGCCAAATTCAATGGCAGGCACATGTCGTTCGATCCCATCGAGCAGGGTGTTTTGCACGGGGCAGTCAAATCGGTCCTCGGCCAGGACCAGCTCCCGACATTCGATATCGCCAACGCCAGCACTGTCCTTTCATTCGGCGCCGACTGGCTCGGCACCTGGGGATCGCCTGCGCAGTTCGGTGTGAAGTATGGCGAGTTCCGGTCGCAAGGCAACCGGGGCTACCTGATTCATGCCGACCCCCGTATGTCGCTGACCGCGGCGGCGGCCGATCTCTGGCTGGCTCCAAAACCCGGCACCGAGGGTGATCTGGCGCTCGGCATCGCGAGCGTCATCGTAAAAGAAGGGCTTGCCAGCGTCGCGAACATCGCCGCGTTCAACGCTGCCCTGCCGGGCGGTCTGTCGGGCTACTCGGTGGCTGAAGTAGCAGGCAAAACGGAAATACCCGCCGCAAGAATCGAAAAAGCGGCCCGGCACTTCGCAGGCAACACGCCCGCAGTTGCATTTGGCGGCGGTTCTGCCGGTGCGCACACCAATGGCAGTTTCAACCTCGGGGCGATCTACTCACTGAACCTGCTGGTCGGTGCGGTCGGTGCCAGAGGGGGCGTGACCGCAAACCCCGGGTCGGCGTTCGAAGATATATCAGCATCGGCTACGGGTGCGTCGTTTGAATCGTGGGAAGCTGAACTGGCACAGTGGCGCGCCGGGAACGTCGAGACAGTGATCATCCGCGGCGTCGATATCGTTTATGGCATGCCTAACTCGGTCGCGGTCCGAGAAGCGCTGGATAACGTTCCGAACGTAATAACGTTTGGTGCAGTCCTCGACGACACGATGGCTTTTGCCGATCTTGTTCTGCCCGAGTTGACTTTCCTTGAGACATGGGGGACCGACATCCCGGAGCCGGGCCCCGGATACCAGGTCGTTGGCATTCAGCAACCGGTTGTCGGACCGACTGTTACACAGGACGAGACTGGCCTGATCAGCAATGCCCGCGGCTTCGGCGACATGCTCCTTGCGATGGCCGGGGGATCGTTCGGCTCCAGCATGGAACGGATCGTAATGGATGCCGTTTCTGAACTGCACGACACCGGCCGGGGCTCGGTATCGGCATCGTCATCAGCGTTGTTCATGAACGGTGTCTTACAGCGTGGCGGATGGTGGGATACCGGCGAAAAGGGTGCGCAGGGCACCGCGGGCAGGATAAGCACCACTACAAAGAGCGCTGGCTACTCAGATACCAATGCCCTGGGGACTGGCGAGGACTTCCACCTTGTGCCGTTCGTCTCGAACTCGCTTTTTGACGGTCGGCTCGCCGCGACGCCGTGGGCTCAGCAAACTCCCGACCCGATTTCATCAGCTTCGTGGTCCACCTGGGCAGAGATCAACAGCCAGCAGGCAAAAGAACTCGGCATCAGGCAGGGCGATGTCCTCCTGATCCGCTCGACCTCAGGTGAGATAGAAGCGCTCGCCTACCCGCATCCGGGTATACGCCCCGGTGTGATTGGCGTCCCCATCGGACAGGGTCATGCGGAAGGCGGTCGGTGGGCCGAGGGCCGCGGTTCAAATGTGCTTTCCATTCTTGTCGACAAGAAAGACTCCGAGACCGGAGCACTTGCCTGGGCAGCAACCAGGGTCCGTGTGCAGCGGGCCGGTCGCAGGGTAAAGGTGCCGAAGTACGAAGGCGAAGTGGAAGCCCGGGCCGCCGAGCCAGGTGTGCCCATTCTGGTAGTCGGGCCTGGTGAAACGGCCGAACAAGCCGAAAAAGCGAACCACCACGAATACCAGGGGTCACTCTTTAAAGATGACTGAAAAGATGACTGAGGAAACGGCGACAGTGAGTAACATTCAGGACCAGCACCGGCCAGCACGGCCAGCATCTACAGGTGTAGCCAGATGACGACAGCAAGTTTGAAGGGCCCCAACTGGGGCATGGTCGTCGATGTCGACAAGTGCATCGGCTGCATGGCATGTGTTATCGCCTGCCAGGCGGAGAACAACGTCCCGCTAAATACGCAGGACCGTGTCGAGCGGGGTCGTGCGATCTCGTGGATTCGCGTCGAACGGTACTGGGAGGGCGACTTCCCCGACTCGAAGGCCCGGTTCATCCCGATCATGTGTCAGCACTGTGCAAACGCTCCCTGCGAACCCGTATGCCCGGTATTCGCCACCTACCACAACTCAGAAGGCCTGAACATCCAGGTGTACAACCGCTGTGTCGGTACAAGGTACTGCGCAAACGGCTGCCCTTACATCGTTCGGTTCTTCAACTACTGGGAACCGGTCTGGCCTGAATCGCTCCGCAACCACCTCAACCCAGATGTGACAGTCCGAAGCCGTGGCATCATGGAAAAGTGCACCTTCTGCGTGCACCGAATTCGCCGTGAGTCACGCAAAGCCCGAAGTGAAGGACGCGTGTTGCTCGACGGTGAAGTTCAAACTGCCTGTTCTACGGCCTGCCCGACGAGCGCTCTCAATTTTGGTAATTTCAACGACCCGAACAGCAAGGTGTCGAAGATGAAGGACGACCAGCGCCACTACACGCTGCTCGACCAGTTCGCCACTGAGCCGAACGTCATATACCTGGCGAAGGTCGATACCGACAGGAAAGTTGGAGCAGGAGAAGCTGCATCGCATGGCTAGTGAAGTCGTAGCAACCGGCCAGGTGGCCGGGCACCACGCACTGCCGGCGCAGATTGACGCCGATGTCGTTGCGCGGGAGTTGGTCGCCACCACAATGGGTGCCAGCCGCCGTTTCAAGGCGATCGCATGGACTCTTGGCATTCTCTCGATCGCCGGCATCGTGGCGCTGGTGCTCAAGTGGATCGACCAGAGCGACGACAGCACCAGGTGGGGCTACGTCGCAGCCCTGGTGACGTTCCTGCTCTCTGTAACCGGCGGTGCACCGATGGTCGCCATGGCCCCTGTATTTGCGAAGGCCAACTGGGTCCGGCCCGTAACGCGTATCGCAGCTATGTTCTCGTTCGCCGGCGTCGTAACAGTCATCATGTTGATCCCGCTGGTCGCCCTGCTTCCGCCGCTTGTTACCGAGGGTGCCCGACGCCGGACCATCTGGTTCGAAGCCCCCGATTACTCGCCACACTTCTGGTCGACGCTGGGCCTTGTGCTGTTGCTTTTCACCGGCCTCGCACTGTTCTACTCGGCTGCGATTCCAGACTTCGCCTCCATGCGCGACCACTCGACTGGCTGGCGTCAGCGGTGGGGAAAGAAGCTCGCCCGGGGCTGGGTAGGCACCAACGCACAGTGGCGCACGCTCCGTATGCGTATCGGCATGTTTGGAACGTTCTACTTCCTGATCCTGGTGTTCGTGAACTTCTTGATCACCACTGACTTCGGTCAGAGCCTGGTGCCGGGATGGCGCGACGCCATCTTCCCGATGTACCACACGATCTCATCGCTCCAGGCTGGTGTGGCCGGTGTCGTCGTGGCCCTGTGGGCGGCGCGGCGTTACATGCATCTCGAAAAATACGTCCACGTCGACGCGTTCTGGTCGCTCGGTCGCCTTCTATTTGCACTGACACTGTTGTGGGTTTACTTCTTCTATTCGTCGTTCATCGTGTTCTGGTGGGGTCGGTCGGCAACCGACATTGCCACGCTCGACCTTCTCATCAAGGGACCGATGATGTATGTGTTTATCGCAGGCATGTTGCTCATCTGGTTTGTGCCGTGGTGGATCCTGATCTGGAATAAGGTGCGGCGCAGCGTCAACGGAATGGCGATCGGCGCAGCCGTAATTCTGGTCGGTGTGCTACTCGATAGAATCCGCATCTTTGTTCCGGCGTGGTCGGTACCGTCCGATCAAATTCACGAGCGGTGGCTGACGAAAATTCCCGGCACGGTCTACCCCGATCTCTTCGACATTCTCATCATGGCCGGAGGAATTTCTCTTGCTGTGCTGATCATCATGCTCATGACCCGCGTGATCCCCGTCCTCTCAGTGTGGCAGGTACAGGAATTCAACCTGCTTGCCAAGCCCATCAAGTACATGCGAGGCCACGCTACGCTGATCGCGAAGCCAGACTAATTTCAGCCGCGAATTTGCCCTGACAACCACAGGTACCTGAGTAACAAATGCAACAGCGACGACCCCTAGATCAGGTCTACACCAACCGTAAGCTTCTCAACGGTCAGCTGGACACGCCCAGGTGGTGGTTGCCGACGGTCTCCATTCTTGGAGTCCTCGTGCTCATCGGCATCGGCGTGATCGCGATCATGGTCAACAAGGGTTTGGGCGTAACCGGTCTTTCACGGCCTGTGTTCTGGGGCCTGTTCATCACGACTTTCGTTTTCTGGGTCGGCATATCGCACGCGGGAATCATGATTTCGGCCATTCTCCGCCTGACACAGGCCGAGTGGCGACGCCCGGTCACGAGAGCGGCAGAACTGTTGACGGTGTTCTCGCTTTTGACGGCCCTTGTGTTCCCGTTGATTCACGCCGGTCGGCCGTGGCGAATTGCTTACTGGATTACGCCCTACGACCTCGGGCGGGGGATATACCCGAACATCAGGTCGCCACTGATCTGGGACCCGGTGGCTATTGGCACGTACCTGACGGGGTCGACCCTGTTCCTGTACGTCGCGCTGCTGCCCGACCTGGGAAATCTCCGTGACCGCACAACGGGCTGGCGGAACTCGCTTTACACCGTCCTTGCTCTCGGGTGGCGGGGTAACCCGCGCCAGTGGAAGTTGCAGACGGTTGGCGGAATTCTGCTTTCGGCATTGATGCTCCCGATCTTCGTATCGGTCCACTCAATCGTTTCGTGGGACTTCGCTGTTGTGCCTGCGGTCGAAGGGTGGCACTCGACTATCTTCGCGCCTTACTTCGTTATCGGCGCCATCCATTCCGGCGTTTCGGCCGTGGTGACGATGATGGCCCTAATGCGGTGGCTGTGGAAGTGGGACGATTTCATTCGCCCCGAACACTTCGACGCCCTCGCACGCCTTCTGATCGTTGTCGCAACAGCATGGCTTGGCTTCACATTCCTTGAACTGATATTCGCCGTGTACGGGCAGGACGCTCCCGAGATCGCACTGCGGGAAATGCAGATGTTCCAGTGGCCCTGGAACATGCTCTTCATCATTTTCTTGTTGTGTGCGTATCTGATCCCGGTGCCGATGTGGCTGTTCAAGCGAGTCCGGACCAACATCGCCCTGATGTTCTGGACTTCGATTCTTGTGAACATCGGCATGTGGCTGGAACGGTTCCTGATTATCGTGCCGGGCCTGTCACGCAGGACCCCGTTCGTGTACGTGTGGGACTCGTACCGCCCGAGCGCTGTCGAATGGACGATACTCATCTGGTCGTTCTGCTGGGTTACGTTCCTGATGCTGTTGTTCTCAAAGTTCTTCCCGCTCGTGCCGCTGTTCGAGCAGAAGGAGAGCCAGGTATTTACAGATGATGTAATGATTGGCCGGGCCAGGGTGCCCGCAATTATTAGGGAAGCTGACTAGAGGATTTTCTGATGAGTACGCGTAGCATGCTTGGCCTGTTCCAGGAACCTGAACCCGCCGCCGATGCGATGGACGGGCTGAAGGAAGCTGGCTTTGAACTCGGATCATTCGATGTGTTGACAGGCGTCCCATATCCAGAGGGTGCGTTCGGCGAGCATGTGCCGCAGCACCGCCTGTTCCGCTTTCCTGTGTTTGGAGCGATTATCGGTTTCACGCTGGCAATATTCCTGACCGCGGTAACCCAGCTGGCCTACCCGGTGGTGACCGGTGGCAAGCCGATCCTGTCGCTCTTTGCAATGCTGATCATCATGTATGAAATGACGATGCTCGCGGCCGTAATCTCATCGGTGGTCGGCATCATTTTCGAATCCCGGCTCCCAAACATGAAACCTGGAATATACGACCCGAGGATTACCGAGGGCTGGATCGGCGTGGTAGTCACATTCGACGACGATTCGCGAATAGCCGACGCTGAGAGCGTGTTCAACAAAGCCGGAGCCCTGGAGATCAAGCACGCTTCATGATTGCGTTCCCAGCGAACTTCAAGTCATTGTTCAGGCGCCGTTTCGTCCTGACGGCCGGCCTGCTGTCGCTCGCGGCTGCATCGGTTTCGGCATGTGCCTTCCAGGAATCGAACACCTACCCGGTCGAGACGTTCTCGGAGATGCACTACTCGCAGTCGTTCAGGTCGCAGGAACCGCCGCGTCTCGCCCCCCCGGCCGAGTCGGTTGTCTTCGCATCGGCCGGTCATCCCGACACGGTGCTGAACGTTCCGGATAAACGAGAGCGGCCCTACGACCCTGTGGTCGCAGGCAACCTGTTCCGGGTCAACTGTTCGGTCTGCCACGGAGAAATTGGTCTCGGCGACGGTAAAATTGTCCGGCACCTGACTTCGACTGCCAGCTTCTATGCGACGACGAACGATGGCAAGGTCTACGGAAAACCGCCCAACCTGGTCGAATCCGCGGCTGAACGCCTGTCGGCGCGCGACACAATGGTCGCGTTCGTGACATCGGGTGGTCGAGTGATGCCCCCGTTCGGCAAACTTCTGTCGGAAGAAGATATCAGGGACATCGTGAACTACATCTTTGACGATGAGACGGGTCTCAGCCGGTAAGTCGTCTTAAACGTGCGGCGCACCGCCGTGCATGGTCCTGGCACGGGGAAAGTTAAGCTCAATGGCATCCCGGCTTCCGTTCATCGTGATCGGGCCGCGTCCGTCTCTCAGCAACGCTGCTGCAATTTCGCTTTTGTTGCTGATGCTTGTGATGTTCGCCGCAGCAATCGGCTGCATCCGGGAAGACGATCTCACTCTTGAGCAACGCTCACATCAGCTTGCCGGCCAACTGATGTGCCCGGTCTGCGATGGGCAGACAATTGATGCCTCGAGCGCCCAGATAGCCCAGGATATGCGAGCGAAGGTACGAGAGCTGCTTGAATCGGGAATCACGAACGCCGAGGTAAAGGACTATTTCGTTGTCCGGTATGGCGAAGAGATCCTCGCCGCGCCCGAGGGCGGCGGATTTAACTTGATCGCGTGGATTGTGCCGTTTTTTATTGCATTCGGGGGAATGGCGATCGCACTGTTGACCGTAAGAAACCTTAAAAGGTCTCACGCCCGGTCTGGTGGTTTGGCTTCGGCCGGCACTGGCAGTGCCGGTCTGTCGGAATACCTGGCGCAGGTCGATCGGGACCTCGGTATTTCCGATGCGGCAACCGCCGGTGCAGCGAAAACTAAGAGCCCGAAGACCGGAGACCCGGGACCCGGGAAAAAGGAGGCGTCCTGATGGCCGATCTCGGGGTAATGGCCCTTCTACTCGGATTGGCGCTCAGTGCCTACTCGGTGATCGGATCAGCGATCGGCGTGAAAATCGGCATGCCAGCGCTGATCGTGAGCGCTCGCCGCGCCCTGTACATGACCACTCTCGCAGCAGCCGTGGCGTCGGCTGCGTTGATCAACGCTTTTGTTCAGAACGATTTTTCCATCAAGTATGTCGCCGATCACTCGAATTCGGTCATGGAACGTGCGTTCGTCTGGGTTGCGTTCTATTCGGGCAACGAGGGGTCGCTGTTATATATCGTCCTCGCGCTCAGCATCATGTCGGCGCTTGCCATCCGGTTCGCACCGAAACGCATGGCGCCCAGTATGCCGTGGACCATTGCCGTCCTTGCGGCTGTGCAGCTTTTCTACTTCTTCGTGCTGTCCTTCTTCGCGAGTCCGTTCGAACTCCTCGAAACTATCCCGGTCGATGGTCGCGGCATCAATCCGCTGCTCACCCACCCCGGGATGTTCAGCCACCCGCCAATGCTGATGGGGGGACTGATTGCCATAACCATTCCGTTTGCGTTCGCATCGGGAGCCCTGATCTCAGGCAACTATGGTGACGACTGGGTCGATGTGGCCCGAGTTTCTGCAATCCTCAGCTGGGGCGTTCTCGGGGCAGGATTGCTTTTAGGGGCCTGGTGGGCCTACACGATTCTCGGCTGGGGCGGCTACTGGGCATGGGACCCGATAGAAAACGTCGCGCTCATGCCCTGGCTGGTACTTACCGCTTTTATCCACTCGATCATGGTCCAGAAACGCCGTGGGATGTTCCGGATGTGGAACGTGGCGCTGCTGAACATCGCATTTGTGCTGGCGCAGCTGGGGATGTTCATAAACCGTGGCGGGCCGGTAGTCAGCGTCCACTCCTTCGCTTCCTCGACCCTCGGGGTAATCTTTCTTTCGTTCATGCTGCTGAGCCTGGTATTTGCCTTCGGCCTGTTCCTGTGGCGGATGCCCCAGTTGAAATCGGAACGTGCAATGGAATCGTTCATGTCGCGCGAGGCCTCGTTCCTGGTGAACAACTTCCTGCTCCTCTCCGTCATGGCGGTGACCCTCTGGGGCGTCGTGTTCCCGCTGTTTTCCGACCTGGCACGAGACGTTTCGGTGAGCGTGTCGGCCCCTTACTTTAACCGCGCAAACGGACCGATCTTGCTGGGGATCGTTTTGATGATGGGGGTCGGGCCGCTGCTGCCGTGGCGCAAGTCGTCGGCGCGATCGCTAAAGAAGTGGTTTATATGGCCGGTCGCCATAGGCGTGCTCACGATCGTCGTGCTTGTAGCCTTTGGCGTGAAGCGGCCTGTGGCAATATTCTCGTTCGGAGTCGTTGCCTTCGTGGCGACTTCGATCATGCAAGAGTGGTGGCGAGGAACTGCTGCCCGGCACCGGGGCGGTGAAAACTGGGCGCTGGCCTGGTGGCGGCTTGTGAACGGAAACCGGCCTCGCCACGGTGGCTACATAGTTCATCTTTCGATACTGATGCTTGGTCTCGGGATCATTGGCACGAATTTCTACCAGCAGCGCACCGATGGAGCGCTTGCACTGGGCGAAAGCCTTGTGATCGACAACTACCGGATCGAGTACGTCGACAACGGCAATTCGAACCGGCCAGACCGGATCGCGCAGTGGGCCGACTTGTCGATATATCGCATCGACACCGCGGACTACGCGACCGAGATTTCATTCGCCCGGGCGCAGGGATCAGATGGATTTACCCTGAAAGACAGTACGCCGCGGCCGAACGACCGGCTGATCGGCCAGATCCAGCCGTGGCACGGTTTTTACCCCGATTTCAACATGGCGTCGGTACGTTCAGGCATCAGATCGACGATTGTCGAAGACCTGTACGTGATCCCCCGTGACTTCCTTTCCGATGGGCGAGTTTCGCTGGCCGTGAGTATTAACCCGCTGGCGTGGTGGTTGTGGGCCTCAGGGCCGTTTTTCATCCTCGGGACTATGGTGGCTCTATGGCCCCAGCCCGCGGTAGAGCGCCGGCCTGCCAGAAGCAAAGTCAGAACCATGGCGGTCGGTGAAGTCTGATGGCAATTGCCCTGGGCACCCTGCTCGCCCTGATTGCCGTCGTTGTCGTCGCGTACCCGTTTCTGGGTTCGAAGCGATATCGGTTGGCACCGGAAAGGTTCGTAAACCGCGAAAAACTTCGTGCGGAGCGACTGCGGGTTTATCGCAAAATTAGTGATCTCGAAGCCGATCACTCGTCTGGCGACCTGACAGGGTCCGATTTTCAGTCGCAGCGCGATCAACTGCGAGTTACAGCAGCAAAGTTACTGCGAGAAGAATCAGGGCCGAACGGCCCGACGAACGACCGTGACGAACAGCTAGAAAAAGAGATTTCCCGCATGCGAGAACGTTCCGCACGCTCATCAGGGAGCAGGGACCAGTCATAATGAACGGCCACTCCTCAGTAATCACAAAAAATATACCTCTGGCCTGGCCGGTCCGGCTGCCGGGGTTTTTCTTGATCGCCACCGTGCTCATTTCGTTTGGTTTTGTCGGTTTTGGCGGGCTGTCAACCGTCAACGCCCAGTCGTTCCAGAGCGAAATCAAGGGGGTGGTGGTCAACGGCACCGAGGGCGGCGTCGTTCCCACGGATTTCACCGTCGAATTATTTTCGGTGGACGAAGCGGCAAACCAGATCATTGAGCAGGTATCGACAACGGTCGGTGCCGACGGGACGTTCAGCTTCGGAAATCTTATTTCAAGCCCGGGCATCACTTTCCGCGTTGTTGCCGATGCAGGCGACTACACACCTTCTGTCGACCTGTCGGGCGTCGAAAACTGGACCAACGTTCGCCTGACGATCTACGATGAGACAACTTCTCTTGATGACATCTCGGTCACTTCATACGTGATGATGATTCCCACGATCGACGCACGGTCTCGCCAGGCAGGCATTCTCACAGTCATCAACATCAGCAACCGCGGCGACAGGGTGTGGATCCCCGACCTTGAAGATCCTGGACTGACCGGACTCGACCTGCTGCGTTTCAACCTGCCAGACGGGTTTTCCGATCTTTCCGTCGAGTCCGAACTGCCCTCAGGCAACATCCTCGAGATCAACACCGGGTTTGCGATGACCAACCCCGTTCCGCCCGGCGATGCCGCCATCTTGATGAGTTACATCATCTCGTACGAGGGCGACGGGTTCGAATTCACGCTCAAGCTGCCTTACGGTGCAGACCAGGTCCGGTTGTTGCTGCCCGATGGCGGGGGCACGATCGCCGGCAAGGGATTCGGGTCAATCGAATCCGTCGTTGTCACTGACAGCGTGTTCAATTCCGTCGAAGGCGATGACTATCCTGCCGGCGACGAAATCGCAATCGTTTTTTCAGGGATGCCGCAGCCAACGCCCCTGCAAACACTGTCCGATTTCTTCCAGGGCCGGACATATGTGATCGTAATCATCTGGGTGGTCGGCGTCGCGTTGCTCGGAATCCTTGGATACGCGATGTACTCTTCACGCAAGAACGCTGTCAGGAGCAGCGAACGCGACGATGAATTTTCAAGCCGCGCCGACATCGTCGCTGAGATTGCTTCCCTTGACGAGGAGTTCGAAGGCGGCGAGGTCGATGAAGACCAGTACCGCGATCGGCGTGATGAACTGAAACGACTGGCGCTGGAATCCGAAGATGCGGCCCCGGCACAGCATCCAGAGTAGTTCGGCGTGTCCGAAGGACCGGAAAAGTAAACCTTGGGCCAGAGACGTTCAGTTCTGATAGGAGTCGGAGTACCGGTCCTGCTTGTACTTGCGCTGTTGGCGTGGGGCGTAGCCCAGAACGACGGTCGGGCCGGCAGACCTGGCGTGAACGACAGCTTCGGCGAGGTCAAGCTGTCTACCGACCCGATGGCTGACTTCGAACTGACCACCCTGGCCGGTGACGTTGTTTCGATCGCAGACTACCGGGGCAAGGTCGTAATGGTCGACTTCTGGTCCTCGTGGTGTGCTCCCTGCCGGGCGGAAGGCCCGGTCCTGGCCGAAACGTACAGGACCTGGCGTGACAGGGGTGTCGAGTTCATAGGAATTGCCATCTGGGATGCAGAAGGGCCGGTCCTTGATTTCATCGAGTTGAATGGAATCGAGTATGTGAATGGAATCGATGCGTCGGGACTGACAGCCGTAGATTTCGGTGTGACTGGCATTCCCGAAAAATTCTTCGTCAATCCCGACGGCAGGATCGTCAGGAAAGTGATCGGACCAAACACACGCGAAACGCTCGACAGCATTCTCACCGACATGACCAATGACGCACTGGGAATCCGTTAATCGCCGGGCGTAGAACCTGGGCGACATTAGCGAACTCCGCCGGGCATGCCAGGGCATGGGGTGTGAACGATGTAAGAGGCTCTGGTCTGCCCCGCTGAGCTGCATACGGGACCATGCACGCCTCGTGCGCCCGGTGCCAAATGCAAACCCCTCAGTTCATTCGGATTCCGCCATCGACGTTCAGGGCCTGACCGGTAATTGACCTCGCCCTGTCTGATGCCAGAAATGCCACCGCGTTACCCACGTCCTCAGGGGTCTGTTCACGGCCCAGTGGCACCGCGTCCGACACGGCCCGCTCAAACACCTGGCGTGGGGTCATGCCTGCGTGCTGCTCATCCATCGAACTGCGCCACTCGCCGATGCTCTGCCACAGGGGAGTCCATATCAGGCCCGGACACACGGCATTGACGTTTATCCCGTGCGGAGCGAGCTTGAACGCCCAGGCCTGCGACACGTTTATCGCGGCGGCTTTGGAAGCTCCGTACGATGCGAACCCGGGTCGGCCAAGTCGCCCGGCAACTGAGGCAATATTGACGATCTTGCCGTAACCGCGGTCGGTCATGTATTTCTCGACCGATTGAATCCCGTTGACGATTCCGTATACGTTCACGTCGAACGTGGCCTGCCAGTCGTCGATATTCGGCGTCTTGCGAGTCGCGAAGCCCGGTGCGCCACCCACGCCGGCATTGTTCACGAGCACGTCGAGCTGGCCGTATCCTTCGAGGGCTGCCTCGACCATGTCGTCGGTCGACCATTGCTGGGTGACGTCGGTCTCGCAATAGTTGGCCCCGGTCCCGCCTGCCTGGATTTCGGCCACTACTTCACGCGCCGGCTCTTCGTCGATGTCGGCGATAATCACGTTCGAGCCGCGGCGGGCCAGCTCGAGCGCGATTCCGCGGCCGATTCCCCTGGCTGCACCGGTGACTATTGCTGTTTTTCCCTCGAAATCCATTTCTATTCGCCAAATATAACGGCAGCAAAAATTCCAGCGCGCTAGCGCATGAAGAATCCGCCGTCGACATTGAGCGCCTGACCGGTAATGTTCTTCGCATCGTCCGATATGAAAAACGCCACCGTATCAGCCACGTCTTCGGGCGTCTGTTCCTTTTTCATGGGGATTCGCTCTTCGATCATCGCATCGAAAACCTGCCTGGCTGTCATCCCTTTGTAAGCGGGGTTATCGCGTGCATACCGATCGCCGACCTGTTCCCACATGGGCGTCCAGAGCAGGCCGGGGCAAATCGCGTTCACCGTAATGTTGAACCGGGCCAGTTCGAGCGCAGTCGCCTGGGTAAGGCTTATGACCGCAGCCTTGGATGCCGAGTAGTGAGGAATCGCAGGGCGGCCCTCCCTGCCCGCGATCGAGGCGATGTTCACGATTCGCCCGGACCTGCGTTCAGTCATTTGCGGCCGAAACGCCGACGTAACGTTGGACATGCCGATTACATTGACCTGGTAGGTCCGCTTCCAGTCCTCTTCTGTCGAAAATGAGCGTTCTTGCCAACCTGGTGCGCCAGCAATGCCGGCGTTATTAATAAGAAAATCGGCGGGACCGAGCGTGTCGACCGTCGCCGCCGCGAGCTCCCGGCATGTCTCGACGTCGGTCACGTCAGTCGTAAACGTGGCCGACCGGCCGGATATCTCTTCGATCTCGGCGGCCGTAACTGCCGCTGCCTCTTCGTTGATATCGGCGATCATGATGGCGGCGCCCCGATCGGCCAATTTCAACGCGATCACCCGGCCGATGCCGGTCGCGCCGCCGGTAACCACCGCCACCTTGCCCGTAAGTTTCAACTCGCCACCATGCTCGCTGTTGTGAAATTCCTACCGCTTTCGGGCCGGGATTATACTTGCAATCCGTTGATTTCGGAGCATGCGCAGGTGATTTTTATGTCTGCGAAGAAAGTTCAAAGGTGCTGACTTTGCGTACAAATGGCGGCTTATCTTGACCGTTTCCAGGAAACAGGCACTTGAATACGGGTACAGGCTGCTCGGTAGTCCGCGCTCTCATTTGCGGGTTGAATTGAACCAGGATAAAAGCGGAGTCAGTGTTACTCACAAGGGGCGCGTAATCACCCGGGTGTACCTTAACCGCAGCGGAATGAACGCGGCCGTCGCCATGTCGGAAGCGATGGCGATCAAACTCCCCGCACTCGGAAAGAGCAACAGCGGTCTTGTATCGACCGGCCTGCTCTACCGCGTGCTGGCAATTTCGCAGCTGGACTTTCGCAACCCCACTGCGTACGAGCTGGCCGGAACGCTCGTCGATGAAGCGATATCCATGCAGCGGGGCGGTGCCACCACATCCGGGGTGTGACCCGCCTGCGTTTTTAGCGCCGGGCGTGCGAGGCGCACTTGGGCGCCGCGCGAGCTCCGCGGGGCACGCCAGGGCAAGGGTTCGCCGGGCGTGCGAGGCGCACTTGGGCGCCGCGCGAGCTCCGCGGGGCACACCAGGGCAAGGGTTCGCCGGGCGTGCGAGGCGCACTTGGGCGCCGCGCCAGTTCCGCGGGGCACGCCAGGGCCGGTCGGACAATTTATGCCGATATCCCCGACTGCACGCGCCGGGCAATTTTAGAATGCGTAAATTAAGCTAATATCCTTCTGGCGGGCAGTACTTCTGGCTGGCTGCCAGCATCCACTGGCTGGGAACACCCATTGGCCGACCCCCTGATTTCAACCGCTGTAGCCGGGCACGAATTTGGCCCGTATGACGTTACGATTCCTGCTGAACGCGCCGACGCTTATGCAAAAGCGGTCGGAGGCGACGAGTCACCTGACTACGGCAACCACCTGGCACCGATGATGGTGATTGCTGCGGCGCTGACCGAACTCATTGGCGACCTTGGACTTTTCACTGGCGGTCTCCAGACTGTGCATGCCGGGCAGGAAGTTAGCTGGGAGAGGGCAATCGAGATTGGTGAGAAAGTCGAGGCAAGTGGCAGGCTCGTGGCAAGCTCGGTCCGGCGCGGCAACCATTTCGCCACGATCGCGGTCTCGTACACAGACGCGGCAGGGACCGAGATCGGCACCTCTTCAACAACTATAATCGTGACCGGGGAGCTTCCCCGATGAGCCGGGGTATTTCCGATCGAGTAGTGGGCGACGCGCTCAGCGGGTTCGAGCGCCTGGTGACACAGGACCGCGTAAACGCCTACGCTGAGGCTTCGGGCGACCACAACCCTATTCATCTCGACGAAGCCTACGCATCGACATCCCAGTTCGGCACACGAATCGCACACGGCATGCTCAGCCTCGCGCTGGTGGCCGAAATGCTCGCGATCGAATTTCCAAACACCTGGCACTCCGGGGGGAAAATCAAGGTGAGGTTCACCGCACCGATCTTTCCCGGTGAAACCGTGACCACGTATGGCGAGATAACTTCTATCGACGTAATTGGCGACGAAACAGGCGGGATCCGGATCGCAACCTGCACTGTGGGGTGTAAAAAGCCCGATGGTACGGACGCTGTCACCGGGCGAGCGACAGTGCCGTTGGAATAAGATGAACTACTGCCCTGAACAAGTTTTGGGACACAGGTCGCGTGCCGGTAAACCAGTAAGTCAGGTCAGATAATGACGGGAATTCCCCAGGGCATAACTCGAATAGCTCTCGATGCCATGGGCGGCGACCACGGTCCCGCGGTTACTGTCCCTGCCGCACTGAAAGCGATTGAAAAAGACGGGGTCGCAATCTCCCTGGTCGGCGACAGGGCGGCAATTCAAGCAGAACTCGACAAGTTCGACAGCCCGGCGAAGAAGCTGGCGCAGGTCGTGCCAGCTCAGGGCGTGGTTGAAGAAAGTGAAAGCCCCGCCCTTGCCTATCGCTCCAGGCGACGTGCATCTGTCTTTGTTTCGGCAGAGGTTGTAAAGGCGGGAAAAGCTGACGGGTTCGTCAGCATGGGGTCGACTGGCGCAACGATCACAGCGGCCACATTGGTCTTTGGAACGCTGGACGGTATCGACCGGGGCGCACTGGGTGGCCCGATAGTTGGCTATGCGCCGAACACGGTAATCATTGACCTCGGCACCAATGTCGATACCCGCCCCGGGCTGCTGGTCGATTTTGCAGCGCTCGGCAATATCATATCGAAATTGATCTACAAAAATGAGAACCCGCGTATCGCCCTGTTGAGCGTCGGGTCTGAAGAGGGCAAAGGCAACGCCCTGGTGAAGGAAACGACCGAGTTACTGGCGTCGACCGACCTCAACTTCATCGGAAACATCGAACCAAACGACCTGCCGGCAGGCAAGGCAGAGGTTGTGCTGTGCGACGGCTTTGTCGGTAACGTGATCCTCAAGCTGACAGAGGGTCTCGGCGATGCCGTGGTAAGTCATGTGAAGGAAATCCTCGGTGATACAGAGGAGAGCGAAAATCTCTCAAATGCAATTTTTCAGCGGATGAATATTCTTGAAGCATTCGGAGGCGGCCCGCTTCTCGGAGTGAACGGCCTGGCCATCGTCGGCCACGGAGCATCGGGTGTAAACGCAATTGCAAACGCCATCGGAACCGCAAAGTACGTAATTGACACCGGATTGATTGGTGCACAGCAGGCCGAACTCGACAGAATAAGAGCGGCAGTTAACGATTAGACGTCCTGCACAATTTGCAGGGCACCACGAGGGTTAAATATTGAACGGCAATACGGCACGAAGTGCGCTCGTAACGGGGGGATCTCGCGGAATCGGTCGAGCAACCGCAATTCGACTGGCAGCAAACGGACACCGCGTCGCCGTCAACTACAACACGCATCCCGATGAAGCCAAAATGGTCGTCGAAGAAATACGCGCAGCAGGCGGCACCGCAGTTGCTGTTGGAGGCAACATTGCCGAAAAGACCAGTGCTGTATCGATGATCGAGGCGGCCGAGGCGGAACACGGGCCTATCGAGATTCTTATCAACAACGCCGGGGTCATCAGCGATTCCCTGTTGCTGAGGATGAAAGACGAGCAGTTCGAACACACGATGCAAACGAACATGTTCGGAACGTACTACTGCACCCACAGGGTGTTGCCGGGGATGGTCAGGGCACGCTGGGGCCGAATCATCAACATCTCGTCTGTGGTGGGTATGCGCGGGAATATCGGGCAGTCGAACTACTCGGCTTCCAAGGCCGCTGTCTTCGGCTTCACGCAGTCGATCGCGAAAGAAGTCGCCACACGAAATATCACCGTGAACGCCGTGTGCCCCGGCTATATAACTACGGCCACTTCTGCCGCCATCTCCGACAAACAGAAGCAGACAGTCATGACCTGGATCCCGCAGGGGCGGTTCGGCGAACCGGACGAGGTGGCTCCCATGATCGTGTTCCTGACGACCGACGAGGCGCAGTACATCACGGGCGATATCATCCGCGTCGACGGCGGAATGGCTATCTAGTTTCGCTGAACGCGGCAGACTGGCGGTCGTTCAGCAATTGGCGAGAGCCTAGCGTGCGATTGGACATCAAGTTAAGTTGAGCGATTCAAGTGCGACCGGAAAACGCCTGAAAGGCAAGATCGCGCTCGTGACGGGCGGATCGCGTGGCATCGGTCGGGCCATCGCACTGGAACTGGGCAGACGCGGCGCGACCGTCATCATCAATTACCTGAAGAATCACGCCGCTGCCAGAACGACGATAGAAGAACTGGAAGCTCTTGGTGTCGAGTGCGCGCGCATCAAAGCTCATGTGGGCGACGAGGCTGCAGTCGAAGCCCTCGTCGACAAGGTCGAAGCGCAATTCGGGCGCCTGGATATCCTGATCAACAACGCTGCGTCCGGGGTGATGCGCACGGCGTCGGAACTCAAGGCCAAACACTGGGACTGGACCATGGACGTCAACGCACGTGGTCCGTGGCTGCTATCGGTGGCTGCGGCCCGACTCATGCCCGAAGGGGGCCGGATCATCAATCTCTCCAGTCCCGGAGCAAGCCGTGTGCTGCCCGCCTACTTCGCCGTGGGTGTTTCAAAGGCCGCGATCGAAGCCGTTACCCGATACCTTGCGGTCGAGTTGGGGGCAAAAGGGATATCGGTAAACACCGTTTCGGCCGGTTACGTGATGACCGACGCCATTGACGCGTTCCCCGACGAACTCGGAGTCAGGGAGATAGCCACACATCCGACGCCTGCCGGGCGAGTCATTACGCCAGCCGACGTTTCAAACGTCGTCGCAATGCTGTGCGGCAGCGATGCCGATATGATCCGCGGACAGGTGATCGTCGTCGATGGCGGAGAGTCGCTTCAACTCAGGTAGCAGTGGGTTATGATGGGGCCTGCCCTGGTGTGCCCCGCAGAGTTCCCTGCGCACGCAACTGCCCCGGTGCAATCGGGTTACGCCCGGCGCTAGCGCAATGTCTCCAGATGGGTTGCGATTAGCAATCGGCCATGATGCCAGACTCTGCTGCGATTTGTGCAAAATTCAGATAGATCTTGGCTACGCTATTGATTTCGGAGGTGCGCTGTGGCCGACGAACAGACCCTTGGCAGGGTGTATCACGCGATAATGTCGGGGTTCGTCGAGAACGGACGGGCACCGCACTATACCGAATTGGCCGTCGCGTTCGGAGTAACAGCCGAGGCGGCGTTTGAACTTCAACGAGGCATGCTCGACGAATTTGGGGGGCCTCATTGGGCTGACCCTGGAAGTGGTCTGATCGCGTGTTTTGATCCCTTTTCCAACATCCCCACGCAGTACCGTATTTCGATCGACGGTGAACAAAAATGGTACGGCGAATGAGGTCTCGCTTCGCTGGCCGTGAGCTGGCTATTTCCAGGACAGGAGATACACATCGACGCAACTTGCCTCGATTGTCTTGAGCCGATATTCGTCCGCATGCGAGACGGCGAGGTTCTAGAAGCTGACCCGACGACGATTGTTGGGCATCAGAACATTTCCTCTTCACAGGAAGGTGTCACATGGCCCGATAGGTGAAGCCAGATGAATCTCTTCCGGTCGGAAGAACACGCAAAAGCTTGGTCGAAGTACTCTCCAGACTCGACCGAGCGGACGATGCCAGTGGCGAAATACGCAAGGCATTTCGGTACCGATTACCAGCGTCTGAGGCTCGATCCGGACTACTTCGTCAATCGAATGGAATTACAGAAAAAAAGAGACGCCCAGCGCGCAGCCATCGAGAACGATTAGTCTCAACCACTTTCTGAAGAGACCCCGGCCGACCAGAATCCGATCTCAGGTTCAATCAGCTCGATCTGACCTGTCTAGCGGACCCTGACTGCGATTCCGCCTGAGGCGAGTACGGTTCCGGTCGCCAGGAACGCCTTTCTCACGAGTCCGAAGGCCAGGTAGACACCGTCTTCCGTCATCAATGGCGAAGCGCTCGTAATTATCCCGGCAGATTTCGAGTCGACCGGAAGCTGAAGGGTCGTTCCAGCCTCCATTGGCTCATCACACTCCAGCACTCTTAGATTTCGCTTCACCTTGTCGTATGTGTCGAGGCGTGCGATGACTTCCTGCCCGACGTAGCAACCCTTGTCGAAGTCGATCAGGTCGAACAGACCCGACTCGATGGGGTTGGCGTGCTCGCCGTATTCACGATCTGAGCCGGGAATCCCTCTGGTTATGCGAAACAGTTCGAAATTGTCCGGGTCTACGGCGACGGCACCGGCACTCTCGAACGCGACTGCGAGATCACGGGCCACGTCGACCGGGCAAATGGCATCGAGCCACTCTACTCCACGCGACGTGTCTGAAACGATAGTCAACGATTCACTGTCGAATTCAGCGGCTACGCTGGCGTCGCTACCGACCACCTCGCCAAGCACCGACTCAACCACTTTAACTGCTCTGGGACCGATCAGTGAGATACGCGCGTTGGAGGCCGACAGGTCGGTAAGCTCTGCGTCTTCGATGATCGTGTAACGGTCGATGGCCGAGATCATCCGCTCCGGATTGTCGGAATCCGAGATTAACAGCAGACGGTCCGCAAATACGTGTGCGACCAGGAATACGTCGACCACACGGCCGCGAGCAGACGTCAGCACAGTGCGCCTGGAGCGCCCCTCAGTCACCGAAAGCAGTTCTTTCGTGGTGAGCCGGTGCAGGAGATCAAGCGCATCCGGACCCGAGTGCCGCACGATGGTCGCACTATCCCAGAACACCAGACCGCAACCGTTTTCGAGCGCGCCAAGCTGTGTCTGATCTACTTGAATTTGCGAACTGGTCTGCAACTCAGTCCTCTCGCCGAAGAACCACCGGAGTGTAGCCGGCTCGAGTTAGACAGAGAACGAGGTTCCGCAGCCACAGGTGCTTTTGGCGTTGGGGTTCGTAAACTCGAACCCCTTGCCGTTCAGGCCGTCGGAAAAATCGAGCACCGTGCCAGCCAGGAACACGAACGCTTTCTTGGGCACATAGACCTCGACGCCGTGGTACACAATGACCTTGTCATCGGACTCAGGCCCATCGACGATTTCAAGCACGTAGGTCAGGCCCGAACAACCGCCGCCCTTCACCGCGACTCTCAGACCGAACTTTTCCATGCCCTTGTCGATGGCGAACTGTTTAACCTTGCCCGCAGCCTTTTCGGTTATCTGAATTGTGTTGATCGGTACCGCGCGTTCTGGCGACATTGTCGTCATAGAGTTCACCTGCTGCATCAGTTCTATGCTCAATCGAGACTATACAGTCTATTCTCGCGCGAAACTGACTTTCGTGCAAAAAAGTACGCGTAAACCACGATTCAGCGGCGATTCACCCGTTTTCGACCTACAATTGTTAGGCGATGCCTCGTCTGAAAAAACGCAGTTAGCGCGCCACAGTGCCAGAACGCAACAAGTCCCGGTCTCTGCCACCCAGAATGCCCGAAAACACCAGGAAACCACGAATCGTCATCGTCAATACGCGGGCGGCAAATGTGCACAGCGTCGAGAAGGCACTGCGCAAAGTCGGTGCCGACCCGTTGGTGACCGGCGACCCTGCCGACCTGGCGTCGGCCGATGCGGCAGTGCTTCCCGGTGTGGGTGCCAGCGATTCCGTAATGAGGGCCCTTAATACAATGGACCTTGCGGAACCTGTCAAAGAGTTCGCCGCTTCAGGAAAACCCCTCCTGTGCGTGTGCGTCGGCCTGCAGGTGTTGTTCGATGGTTCGGAAGAGGGCGAACTGCCCGGCCTCGGCCTGGTAAAAGGCAACGTCCGGCTCATCCCAACAGGCATGAAGGACGAACAGGGTACAAGCATGAAGGTCCCGCACATGGGTTGGAACAACGTTGTGTTCACCGGAAACGAATCCCAGCGCCATCCCGTTTTTGCGGGGATTCCCCAGGGCTCTCATTTCTACTTCGTCCACTCCTACCGGTGTGTCCCGGATAAAGAGTCAGATGTCGCTGCAACAACGAAATACGGCGTAAACATTTGTGCTGCGGTCGCACGCGGCAACGTGGTCGGGACCCAGTTTCACCCCGAAAAGAGCGGTGATGTGGGCCTCAAAATTTACGAGAATTTCCTCGAACTGGCATCGGCCTCGTTGAACGAAACAAACGAGTAAAACCGGACTAATTCGACACAATCGACCAAAAGAACAAAAAAACAAGAAATGGAAATCCTGCCGGTAATTGATCTGAGGGCCGGGCGCTGCGTCAGGCTGACCCAGGGCGACTACGAGCGCGAGACCGTGTTCGACGACGATCCAGCGGCGGTGGCAAGGCGGTGGGCCGGCCAGGGTGCACGACGGTTGCACGTGGTCGACCTCGACGGCGCCAGGGACGGGGTGCGCGGCAACGCGGAAGCGGTATCGGCGATAATTTGTGCCGTGGATATCCCGATTCAACTTGGCGGTGGCATTCGAGACGCAGGCGAGGCCAGGCGACTTGTCGATACGGGCGTGGATCGGGTGATATTCGGAACGGCAGCTATCGAGACCCCCCGCGAGGTCCGGACCGCTGTTGAAGACATCGGGCCCGAACACGTGATCGTCGGCATCGACGCAAAGGACGGCATGGTCCAGACCCACGGTTGGCTCGAACAGTCAAATGTGACCGCGATGGAGCTTGCGAACGAAATGGTCGACCTTGGAGTTCGCCGGTTTATCTATACGGACACGAGTCGCGACGGCACATTGACCCACCCGAACTTCACCGCGGTTGCCGAGTTACAGGAAAACCTGCGATATCCTATTGTTGTGGCTGGTGGCATTGCCTCCATCGAAGATCTCGTCGAGTTGGCGAAAATGGGTGTTGAAGGTGCCATTTCAGGCATGGCCATTTACTCGGGCACGCTCGATCTGCAGCGCGCCATCGAAACGATTGACGCAATGACGGCTGCCGACGACCGGTTGGCCAGCATCTGAACACATATAGACCAGGAAAAGACGCGAATGCCGACAAGAACTTCAGAAGACCGGGTGAATGCTCTGCTGCACCCGAAGCTCGAGGAAACGTTCGACCCTCAATCGATCATCGCGCTGGTGCCGATCCAATCCGACCAGAAGGTCGCAGACATCGGTTCAGGACCCGGTCGGCTGTCAATTCCGATCGCGAAGTACCTGTTCATGGGCACCTGTTATGCAATCGATGTAGAGGAAGAAATGCTGAAACACGTCAGGGAACAGGCCGAAAAGGCCCGTCTCGGCAACATCGAAACGCTGGTCTCCAAAGAAAACAAGATTCCGATGGACGACGAGTTCCTCGACGGCGTCGTGTTCGCAGATGTCCTGAACGAAGCCAGCCGCCCAAAGACGTTAATCAAGGAGGGCGCTCGACTTTTGAAGAAGTACGGGTGGATGGCGATCATCGATTGGCTGCCACCAAAGGAAAACGGCAAGCCCAAAGTTGGGCCCGCTGCATCAAAACGGGTAAGCCAGGAAGATATGCGCGCAGCCACCGAAGAGCTCGGCCTGCGCACACTTACGTCTCGGCAGCTCACTCATCACCGATACATCATCGTTGCTCGCAAGTAGACCGGAGACCGCACGATGTTGACGCGCCGCGTCATCCCATGTCTCGACGTCGACGCCGGGCGCGTGGTCAAGGGTGTCAGTTTCGTCGACATCCGAGATGCCGGCGACCCGGCCGAACTCGCGGCTTTCTACAACGCAGAAGGTGCCGACGAACTTGTTTTTCTCGACATCACGGCATCTTCCGACGCCCGCGACACAATGATCGACGTGGTCGAAAAGGTGTCGTCCGAAGTATTCATCCCGCTCACCGTAGGCGGCGGGATCCGGTCGGTCGATGACATGCGCAGGATGCTTGAAGCTGGCGCCGACAAGGTTGCGGTGAACAGCGCCGCGGTCGCCAGTCCGAAGTTGATTGAGGATTGCGCCAGGGAGTTCGGTTCGCAGTGCGTGGTCCTGGCCATGGACGTAAAGCGTGTCGAACATCCTGTCATTTCGGAAATTGAGGGCTACGGCAGCGTCCCGGCAGAGGCGCTGTGGCAGATCTACACGCACGGCGGACGTCGCCCAACTGCGCTCGATGCCGTGAAATGGGCGAGATTGGCGACTGAAAACGGTGCAGGTGAGCTACTTGTCACAAGCATGGACGCCGACGGTCAAAAAACCGGGTATGACAACGAATTGCTCTCGGTAATATCCGGCTCCGTGACGGTGCCCGTCATTGCCAGTGGCGGTGCCGGAGCCCTCGGCCATTTCTACGATGCGCTGGTTGTTGGCAGGTCAGATGCCGTCCTCGCCGCATCGGTATTTCACTTTGGCGAACTCCGGGTCGCCGAGGTCAAGTCGTACCTTGCCGAACGCGGCATTCCTGTGCGGGAGGTCTGACCCGTGGCCGTGACGTTACGTTCCGGGCGTCCTGGCGGGCCTGGGGGTTCCGGGCAGCCTGCGCTGCCCGAGGCGATTGCTTTCGACTGTTACCGGACGCTTTTCGATAACTCGCACGACGACTGGAAACTCACATTTGGAGAGATCATCGAAGCACAGGAGCTGCCACTCGATTCCGAAGAGCTGTGGAAAAGGTGGCGGAAGTACGAGGTTGAGTTCCGCAAAGTCCGTACCGACCTCGGGCGACCTTACAACAGTCCGCCGTTCAAATCGTACCGGCAGGCCTGGACTGAGTGCTTCCAGAAGGTGTTCGATGACCTCGGCCTTGGGCCAGAGACCAGGGCCGACGCCGCCGCGGCAGGTCATCGCGCGGCGATGCACATGACCGACCGGCCAATCTTCCCGGACACGCTTGAGGCGCTGGACCTGCTCAAGGGACGAGTGAAGCTGGGCCTGTTTTCAAATGCCGACAACGAAGGTCTCCGACCGCTCCTGGCGAACGCTGGACTGGAATTCGATTTTGTCGCCAGCTCGGAATCGGCACAGGTCTACAAGCCCGCGCTGGCTGCGTTCGAGTATCTGTTCAAGGGGCTCGGCATCGGCCCGGAGAAGACCTGGTACGTGGGCGACCAGTTGTTCGACGACGTGCTGGGCGGCTACCGGGCGGGGGCCACCACAGTGTGGATCAACCGTAACGGTGCAGAAGTTGACCGCGAGCCTGAACCCGACATAGAGATCACCGATCTCCGCGAACTTTCGGAGATCCTCGAACATATCGGCGGGTAACCCATGTCCCCGGTCTAAAGCGGGAACCATGTGCCCGGCTGTACAGTGTGGGTCATGCCCGCCAACCGACACAACCTGCCGCGACGCGATGTTCAACCAATACGCGCCAGGGGCCGCAGGGCAACCCACCCTCCAACTCCCTGCCTGGCAGGGTGGGAGGACTTCGACACCATACCGCCGCTTCGGGCACGGGGTGTGCCGTAACATCAATTCACCTGCCAGTCGACTCCCAGATATTTACTCACGAGGAAGGTCGAAATGATCCAGTTCAATGACCGCGGGCTGATCCCGGCGATCGTTCAAGATGCCGAGTCCGGTCGGGTCTTGATGCACGCGTACATGAACGAAGAGGCCCTCCGGCGGACGCTCGAAGGACCAGACGCCTGGTTCTACTCCCGCAGTCGGCAGGAGTTGTGGCACAAGGGTGAAACGTCCGGCAACTACATGAAGGTTGTCGAGGTGGAGCGCGATTGCGATAGCGATGCTGTCCTCGTGGCGGTTGTACCCGTCGGTCCGGCCTGCCACACGGGCACGGAATCCTGCTTCGACTCGGGTTCGCTGGACGCCGGGTCGCTGGACGCCAACGGCGCGACAACCAAACCTGGCCCGGGAGTGCTGGCCGACCTTCTCGAAGTGATCAAGAGGCGCGCCGAGGAAAAACCTGAAGGCTCGTATACAGCTGAACTTCTCGAAGCCGGCACGCGTCGGGTGGCACAAAAGGTCGTGGAAGAGGCGGGCGAGGTGGCCATCGCGGCGGTCAGTCAGACAGGCGAAGACCTTGTGAACGAAATGGCCGACCTGCTTTACCACTCTATGGTGTTGCTGACCTCGGCCGGGGTGTCGGCAGACAAGGTCTGGGACGTGCTGGCAAAGCGCCGTCGCCAGGGGTAGTTTGACGGACGTTGTTTGCAGAATTGAATCAAGCAGGGCCACACAGACGTCGCCGAGTTCGTCGTTGCAGGGCGTCCGTCCAGGTTGCAACAAGTTTTCAGAGCATGAAGACATTTCGACTCGGCCACCTGATCGCTTGTCTGCAGCACTCTCGTCCGGGCTGAAGTGGAGCACCCAAACGCCAATATTTGTTTCCCGACCCCTGCAGAAGTGGGTGCCCGTTTGCGGGCGCGTGGCACGCGCTCGTCGTTTTCGACGAACCCGACCCCCTCCGGTTCAGTGCGGAGGATGTGGAGGACTATCTCTCCACGGCCCTCCGTTGGGCCAACCGCGTCCACGACCATGACGCCGAGGCCGTCTATCCGTTCATCTTCTGGAACGCTGCCTGGCGCGCAGGCGCGTCTCTTCGCCACGGGCACGCGCAGGTCCTTGTCGCGAAGGAGGAGCCCTACGCGCGCGTGGGGGCCCTCCGTGATGCCGCGCTGCGCTTTCAGGCTGACACGGGTCGCGATTACTTCCGTGTTCTTGTGGCCCTTCACGAAGCACTTGGCCTGGCGTACCGGGACGGGGTTTTCTATACCACACAGCGCAGCGAACTTACGCGGCTTCGGGACATCGACGGCGATGGTCGAGCGGACACCTACGAGACGGTTTACAGCTGGCCGCTCGAGGGCAATTATCACGAGTATTCTTACGGTCCGTTGATCCGCGAAGACGGCACCATGATTGTGACACTCAACCTGGCGTGGGTCGGTTATGGAGCCAGCCTCTCAAAATGGCGGGGGTGGATGCTGGAGATCACACCCGATGGTGAAATGACTCCGATGGCCACCGGCAGGCGCTCACCGGCCGGTTGTGGTTTTAATGTGG
>JADFLG010000097.1 GCA_022564545.1 Chloroflexota bacterium
GTCTATCTGAACGGTGAGGCAATCAACTCGCCGGGGTTTCCCAGAGAGGCGGTAAGGCGGCGCAGCTTCGGCTTCATATTTCAACAGTATTTCCTTATCAACTATTTGAACGTCGTCCAGAACATCGTCGTGGGTGCGGTCCGGGAGAATGCCGAGAGTAAGGCTCGCGCCCGTGAGTTGGCAGCAGGGCTTGGCCTGTCGGGGATGGAACATCGCAAGCCCTACGAGCTCTCTGCGGGGCAGCGGCAACGGGTCGCGATCGCCCGTGCGGTGATCAACGAACCCTTGATCGTTCTTGCCGACGAGCCGACCGCGAACCTGGACCATGCGACTGGAGCGCCTGTAATGCAGCTGCTGACCGAAAACCGGGGGCGGAGCGCCCTGGTGGTGGTCTCCCACGATGAGACCGTTCTTGAGGGAGCGGACAGCCTCTACCGGATGTGGGACGGCGAACTAACACGGTTACGGTGACGCATGGGCTCACTCTCCATCTGGACCTTCTACCGCAACAACAAGCGCAAAGTGCTGCCCGTGATCGGGATCATTGCTCTCGCCATAGTCGGCATCGCGTCCAGCGGCGTACTTACCGGGTCCATTTATCAAGACCAGGAACGGGAGATCGCTTTTTTCGACCACTATGCGCTGGTCTTTTCCAGCCTGCGAGGGGGGCTGAGCGAGGCTGTCCTGGAAAGTGTGGAGGGCCATCCCACGGTTGCCGGGACGGTGAGAATGGAACACCGCCGGACGTACAGGCAGGGTCTCTTCGGCAGAGAGGGAACCTCCATCTTCTTCGTATCAGCAGACGATCAAAGGCCGTTTGCCGACCGGCTGGGGTGGAACCTGGTGGAAGGTCGCTGGCCCGCGCCCGGTACCAACGAGATTGCTATGACGCAAGACCTCATGCGCAATCGTGACCTGGTTGTCGGCGACCTTATCGGTCAGGCCGTAGACGAGGATGCCCGGTTGGCCGGGGAGTGGCTCATAGTGGGTGCCCTCGGCGGCAGCATTATCGGGGGCGTTGGGGATCTGGGCTATCTTCAAGAGCATTTTCTGAACGCATCGGGCGAGACCGAAAGTCTTGCGACCCAGCCGGGTCTCCTGGCTGTTGTCGCGGTACCTGGTGGAGAGGCGGCACTGGAGGCGCTTCTCGAATCGCTACCCAAGGATGAGGTTTCCGTAATCTATCGCTCGAAAATGCAGCGCAATTTCAAAAGACTGACCACCAATATCGATACCATCGTCTGGATTCTCAATGCGATGTCGATAGTAGTCATGTCGCTGGCCCTGGGGCTCCTCAACGTTATCTTCTTTATGCAGAGAGGCAACGAGTTCGGGCTGCTCGCCGCCATCGGTTACACGAAAGGGACCTTGATGCGGCGAGTCTTTTTCGAGACCACCGTCACTGTTACCGCAGGATGGATATTCGGCATCCTGCTCTCCTTCGGCATCTATTCGGTGCTGAACGCTGTCATCTTCGTGCCGCAGGGGTTGGAACCGCTCACGGTACTCACGGTCCGGGTCCTGGCGTTCACGTTGCCGGTGCCCATCACGGTGATCCTGTTCGGTATAGCCGTAGTGATGTGGCAGCTCTACCGGATGGACCCCGTCGCCATCATCGAAAGGCGCGACTAGCTGTAGTTCCCACGGACGTTGTTCACAGTATTGAGGCGGGTACTGCCCGTCTGATGCCGCAGTTTGGCGCCGGGTGTGTCCCGATTGACCCGATGCGGCGGGGCGGTCACACGAGACCACCGGCTCGGCTTTATCGAATCAGCCCGCGGTATCCCTGTTGGGGGGAAAGTCGCTCGCGACCTGGCCGGCAAGGTCGCTTTCTATCGGCAGGGTGACCTGGAAGCAGGTGCGACCCGGCTCTGATAGCACGGTGATGTTGCCGCGGTGCTTGTGGACCACGATGTTGTAGGTGATATCGAGTCCCAGCCCCGTTCCCTTGCCGGGTTCTTTCGTGGTGAAGAACGAGTCGAAAATCCGGTGCTGGATCTCCTGTGGAATACCGGGGCCGTTATCTTCGATCTCGACAATTACATCGACATCGGAGCTGTAAATCCTGACCGTCAGTTTGCCGTTACCCCCCATGGCATCTGCCGCGTTGTCGATTATGTTGGTCCAGACCTGGTTCAACTCGCTACCGTAGGCCTGGATTTTCGGAACATCGTCCGCGTATTCGCGATGGACCTGTATGCCCATTTTTAGCTTGCTCCGGAGCATTAGCAGACTGCTATCGACTCCCTCTGCGATATCGACAGTCTGGACAGGTGCCTGATCGAGGAACGAGTACGTCTTTAGCGAGCCGACGATGTCGGAGATCTGGCTCGACGCCTGCCCAATCTCTGTGAGCAGCGCGTTCACACTTGCTGATTTACTCAGTAACACAGCAACTGGGGCCGCGGCCTCCGAGCCAAACGATTTTTCCAGCGAATCAAGTTTCTGGCAGGTGTACCCGGCATCCACAAGGCCGGGCCCGACCTGCCACGCGTCGGTCACGTTCCGTTGTTCAAGCCAACCCTGCATTTCGTATTCGAGGTCGCTGCGGTCGAGCGGGTCGATATCTCCACCCGAAATCGCCGCACTCGACGCTTCGGTCAGCATCGAACCGAGCATCTCTTCCTGTTGACGAGAAAGTGCCAGCCCTGCAACTGCACGCTGGGAGCGAGCGTAGGCTTCGAAAGAATCGGCCAGTTGGGCAGCGCCTCGCTTCACCGCCGCCGCCGGGTTGTTCAACTCGTGGGCCACGCCCGCGGTGAGCGTCCCGAGTTGTGCCATCCGCTCGCTCTGGCGCAGTAGGCCTTCGGTTGATCGAAGGCGGGCCACGACTGTATCGAACATCGCGCGTGCTGCTGAAGTGCTGTGGTCGAGCAAGCCGTCAAACGTAGTTTTTTTGATCGCCAGCAGCGTCGTCGGCGCGCCCGCACGGGCACCTGCCATCCGTGGCGACTCGTCGAGCAGCGCCATCTCACCGAACACGTCGCCAGGTCCGAGTACATTCAGCAGCACCTGCCTGTTCTCGGAAATCTTGAGAATCTCGATCTCACCACTGTCTATGACGTAAGCCGTAACGCCCTGATCGCCCTCCTCGAAAAGCATTTCACCCTTTTCTAGTTGTTGCGTGGTGATGGCCTTCGATAGTTCGTCAAGGTCATCATCAGACAGGTCGGCGAAAAGTGGGACCTTTCTTAATTTGTGTTCCATCAGACAGTTGACAAATACTGGTGAACAAAACTAACGCTAAGCGCTCCCTGCCCGACCGCAGTTGCCACTCGTTTTACAGTGCCCTGTTGCACATCGCCGGCTGCGAATATACCGGGCACACTGGTTTCGGTCATAAACGGGTCTCGGTCAAGCGACCATCCAGTTCCACCGAGAGCTACGTCAACACCGGTAAGGATAAAACCCGCGTTATTTCTTTCAACTACCCCGGCGACAAAGTCTGAGTGGGGCGCGGCGCCAATGAAGACAAACATGGCAGCCGCATTGAGCTTTTCAACTACCCCGGATTTTCTGTTTCGGATATCGACAGCTTCCAGCGTTATTTCGCCATGTGCCCTGGCGATCTCAGAATTGAACCGGACCTCGATATTAGGGGTCTCGGCTATCTGGTCGATCAAGTACTGCGACATGGATGCCTGCAACGAACCGGCACGGACCAGCATCGTCACATTGCTGTCGAACTGCGAGAACAGCATCGCCCCCTGGCCCGCCGAATTTGCTCCGCCAACCACAACAACAGACTGGTCGCGGTAAAAAGCGGCCTCGGTGTTCGCGGCTCCGTAGTACACACCGGCGCCGGTCAGCTTCTCAACACCCTCGACTTTCAACTGCCTGAGAGTCATTCCAGTAGCCACTACCAGGGCCCTGCACATCAACTCCGAACCATCAGCCAACTCGACGATCTTGTACTGGTGCTCGGTGCGCACACCCACTGCGTCGGCCGCCGTGAGGATTTCGGCTCCGAGGCGTCGTGCCTGGGTAGATGCCCGACGCGCCAGGTCAGCCCCACTTACCCCGTTCGGGAAGCCGAGATAGTTTTCGATCCGGGAACTGGAACCTGCCTGCCCACCGGGTGCAGCGCGTTCGACTATTGCCGTGCGCAGACCCTCCGACGCCCCGTACACCGCGGCTCCCAGCCCGGCCGGGCCGCCACCAATGATTACAAGGTCGTAGAAAGGATGTTCGGCTTCGGTTTGCAGTCCCACTTTTTCTGCCAGGGCACGGTTGTCGGGTTTCACCAGATGGGTGCCATCGGGGAAAAACACGATCGGAATATCGTGGCTGTTTCCATTGTTGGACCCTGTGCCGGTCCCGTTTACTTTTTCGACCTCTGCCTGCGCTTTCTCATCTCGCTCGATGTCCATCCACAAGTAGGGGATCTGGTGTCGTGCGAGGAAATCTTTGACCTCGTGAGATTTGGCCGACCACAGCGCACCCGCCACCCTGATGCCGTCGTACCGGGCCGGTGCGGTTGCCTGCCAGTCATCCAGCAGGTCGTCGAGAATCGGATAGAGCACTTGTTCGGGCGGGTCCCAGGGCTTCATCAAGTAGTGGTCCAACCGGCACTTGTTGATGCAGGAGATTGCTGCTTCGGTATCGGCATAGGCAGTCAGCAGCACTTTTTTAGCGTCCGGAAATATCTGGATGGCCTCACTCAGAAATTCCGTGCCGGTCATTTCCGGCATGCGTTGATCGACTAAGAAAAGTGCGACCTGTTCATCGCGTTCTTTCAGCCGTTTCAGCAGGTCGAGTGCGACTGCTCCCGAGCCGGCCTTTACGATTCGGTATTCGCTTCCGTACTGGCTTCTCAGGTCGCGCTCGATCGCGTTTAATACCTGTGGTTCGTCGTCGACGCAAAGAATGGTTGGTGCTGGCATGAATCGGGATTTACCTGTATTGGTACCTGCGTTTTACCGGGGCAACTGTGCTTTTGCTGACGCCGTGAAGGCATCACTGATCAGGGTATCGTTGATAAAAGAAGCGATTTCCTCGATCGCCAGCAAGTCATTCATTCAGTTTCCAGGGAATGGTACTCGTGCGTGATTCCGCCGGCCGTCACTTTCACCACCCGGAATCCCGATGGGTCGTGCCACAGCGGGAAACCGACCGGGCCGGAACTTATGACTTCAAGGCCGTCTTTTTCCACGATGTTGTTTCGATGCCAGTGACCCGCGAAGTTGGCCTCGATACCGTGGTCGGCTGCGAGTTCGAGGAGCGGTTTTCGGTACTGCTTCGTGATTGACCACTCGTTGTCCGGCTCATCGGGAGATTCGATGAACAGGGGGTGGTGGCTGAACAGAACGATTCGGCCTGTTCCAAAAACGGCGTTTTGACTTTCGGCGTGCTGGAAGCTGGCGATGGTGGCTTCAGCCTCTACAAACGCCAGTTGAGCCTCCGCCTGAACAGCCAGCGGACCGGGTGACGTGAAAAGAGTCGAATTGATGACGATGAACCTGATGCCACTGTGTGAAAAGGCGTAGTAGTCGGGACCGAAGTTATCCCGATAGCGGTCAAGTGATTCCTGGTCCGGGTTTGTGTGATCGACCGCGACATCGTGATTACCGGCCACCCAGTGAAGTGGAATCGAATCGTCGAGCAACGCTGCAATCCGCTTTACCTCTGCAACCTGGTCGTCGTTGTCGCTCTCATTGACCATGTCGCCGCACAGCACGACGAAAGCAGGTTTCAACCAGTTGGCGCGCTCGATGGCCCTGGTGAACAGCGCGGTTTCGGGGGCGAATCCCTCGATCTTTGGAGTCTTGCGGATTATCAACCCGCGCTCGGCGAGGGCCGCGATTTGCGCATCGGTCCTGTTGCTCGAGGAAGCGAACATCCCGAATTGAGTGTCGGCCAGTTGGATGAAGGAAAAATCAGTTGTCAAACGCGCTCGGTCCTGCACAATCGGGCGATTCTCCTGCACGGGGAAGAATCAACTCGTTAATTAAAGCTGTTATCGCGCAAATATGCCAATTATCGGGCGGGTTGCCCGCTCGGCCCGCCGAATGTACTGCTTTTTTCGATATGCGCTCACACCTGCGATTCGCCCCAGGTGCATCCCGCGGCAGTGTTTACAGAATAGCGATTGTCTAATGACCCGACGACCATCTGCGTGTATTGTCGTGGCCTCCCTGGCAGGAGGAAGCCATGATCCAGACCAACCAACGACATATCGATTACAGAGAGCTCTGCGCAGAAATCGGCCAGTCTCCTGAACAACTTGCGAGGCTGAGAGAAACGGGCGACTACGCAGGTACGACGAAATCGGTGAAGACCGTTCTCGATGGGAGAAACAGGGCCGCAGCCATTTCATCCCCTGCCGGAGCGCCTTCCGATCCGCACCTGCACGCAGACTTCCACGAATGGTGGATCATCATGGCCGGTGAGGTCGCTTACGAGATCGGCGAATATGAGCAGATCGTCGCCAGCTTCGGCGACATCGTGCTCGCACCGTGCGGGTATCGCCATGATATAAAGCCCCACAAGGGCGACCAGTGCATCAGGATGGTGGTAGGTCTGGAGGATTCGAACCACGACCTGAAGGGCCTTCCGCACCCCCGGACACTGCCGATTCCCGAAGACTGGGAGCCGCCGAACATGATCCACACACGGCTTGAATACATGACCGAACGCCACGGCCTTGAGACGAACTGGGGCGAAGTGGTCTTGCTGGACCAGCGCAACCGGGTGAACATGATCCACTCGCTGCCGGGCCAGTCGAACCGGCCTCACTGGCATCCGGATATGGACGAGTGGTGGTTCGTTGCGAAGGGCCAGATCGAATGGAAAGTGGGAGACGAGGGGCCGTTCGTGGCGGGCAGGGGCGATATCGTGTTCGTGGAGGCAGGCTACTCACACGAGATCACAACGGTGGGCGATGAAAGCTCGATTCGCTATGCGGTGACCGCACCCGACGTGGTCCACCACTTCCTCGACGACCCGGACGCGCCGCGACCGCCGAGAGTTTAGGTGGACGGCCGCAGGATAATTCCTTCTCTCCGGGTAGACGGGTGCCCCGATGCAATCGGGGCGCGGTTGAGGGGAAAGTCGCTGAGTTGCAACACACGTCCGCAAGCATCAAAACCTCCGTCGAATCGTTCCCCCTCAACCTGACCTTGTATCTTTCTTTTCGGTGTTGCCTTAGTTGCGGCACAGACGGGTGCGTTAGACCGATTAACCTCTGGTCGTTAGAGACCGTGGAGAAGCGGGGTTGCCACACCGGTCGTCTCGCCTCCGATCCCGGCTGTAGCGGGCACGGCCACGAGCGGCTTCAGGTCGCCGGGAACGGGTTGGCCTTTGCCAATGGGAGCGTTCACGTATTTGAGGAACTCGGCAGGGTCTGTGGAGTAGAGGTTCGCAGCCTCCGCGGTATCGATACTCGAGTCTCAACCGACGGGCAGGAACCCATCGAATTTGCCGTTTACAGCGAACTCGATCGCCTCTTTGAAAGAAGCGTCGGTCGGCTCGAAGCTAACCTGGTCGAACACCACGAAGTCGATATTGGTGCGCTTCAGTGATTCCACGGCCGTCGCCACGGCTGTGCCGCCCGACGTGCCAGGGTCGGTCACGACCATCACCCGGCTGGCCCCGAGCCTGTCGAGCTCGTAACCGGCTTCGGCCGTTACGTTGGGGCCGAACTTGATCGACGATGTATCGATAGTGAAAGCGGTTTCGGTGCGTCCAGCGTCACCGGTGCTCACAGTATTTTCGGGACTCATAAGCGTCTTGAGAAACTTCGTTTGCAGTAACTCCGTTTTTGATCGTCGAAATCACTTGAGAAGGATAGATGAACAACTCATGTGACCAACGCTCGATCACCGGTTACTATCGCTTCGCGTTTATCTGGCGCTCCACGTTTATCTGGCTCCTCAGATTTTCAGGTTAGGATTTTAAAACCGCATGCGAGTAGTTCAGTTCTTGATTCCATCCACAGGTCTGTCCGTAGTATCGGCTGGCGGACGCCGCGTCGGTTATGTGGACGGGGACGATGTTGTCGATGTGACTTCTATCGACGAATCGCTGACCTCGGTGTTTGACGTATTTGAAGCGTCCCAGGCATCGGGGATGTCGTTCGACGAAACGCTTGGTGAGGCAGGCTCTTCAGGTTCAGGCAGCACCGGTTCACGCCTCAACTACGCCGAGTTGCTCGGTGCGGAAGTTGGCGGAAACTCTCCGTACCTGATTGTCCCGTTCGATCACCCAGACGATCACCGACTGCTCGTCTCGGGTACGGGGCTTACGCACACCGGCAGTGCGAAGTCGCGTGATCAGATGCACACTGGCGACGATGCATCTGCTGGCAAACCACCCGCGGAACCTGCTACCGATTCGGCAAAAATGTTTCAGATGGGCATCGAGGGCGGAAAACCCGAGCCGGGCGAACGCGGGGTTTCGCCGGAATGGTTTTACAAGGGCAACGGGACGATTGTGCGCGGACCGGGTGAAGGCCTTGAACTGCCGGCGTTCGCCCTGGATGGCGGGGAAGAACCTGAACTGGCCGGCTGTTATTTTATCGATAGGTCGGGAACGCCGCGCCGGGTCGGGTTCACTCTCGGCAACGAGTGGTCCGACCACGAGACCGAGCGCATCAACTACCTGTACCTGGCACCGTCCAAGTTGAGATCGTGCGCAATCGGTCCCGAGTTGGTTACCGACTTCGCCTTTGACGAACTGACCCTGGAGTGCACGGTAATGCGTAAAGGAAAGGTGATCTACGAGAGCGGTCCTCTTTACACCGGCGAGGAGTACATGTCGCACACGCTTGCAAATTGCGAAGACCATCACTTCAAGTACCCGCTGCACAGGGTGCCAGGCGATGCACACGTTCACTTTTTCGGCACCAGCCAGCTCAGCTTCAGTTCCAGGGACTGGAAATTCCAGGCGGGCGATGTAATTACGATTTCGGCAAACGGGTTCTGTGCTCCCCTTTCGAATGCCGTAGTTGGTGGCGATGCTGGGGAAGGGCGGCCAGTAAGGGTAGTGCAAGCCTGAGCGGGAGGCGAGATAGTGCGGAAAAACGTACACTCATCGCAAGTTCTGATCGATTCAGTCAGCACACTGGCCGTCGCCCCGGCCAGGCGACTGCGATTCACGTCCGAAAGCTCAAATGGCAACGCAATTCGACAATCTCCAGATCGCAGACAAAACCGAGGAGCAAGCTTTTTCAGCACGCGAGTTGAGTGTTCTGATCGACATCGCGACCGTCGTCAGCGCGGCCTCCAGCATTGGCGCTGTTTACTCGTCGCTCGCTGCACTGGTCGCCGACTTGATCGAATGGGACGCGATCATCGTCACCACACCGGAGGACGATGGTCGAACATTTACAGTCAGCCTGCGGGAAGGCGAAGATGTGCCCGGACGCGCCATCGGCACGAAGATTGACGCCGACGGCACTCTGCATGGCGAGGCCACGAAAAGACGTGAGACGCTGTATTTCACTGCGGATGACGGGTTGACCGCCGAATTGGCGCTGAGGTTTCCAGGTTTGCGCCACTCGCTGCTGGCCGGGTTCCGGTCTTTTCTGGCGTCGCCGCTGTTCTCACAGGGTGAGGTCGTCGGTGTGATCTGCGTCCAATCGTTCGAGCCCCATGCGTTCGGCAACCACGATCGAATGTTGTTCGAACGGATCGCGGTTTTTGTTGGACCGGCCGTTGGCAGGATCGACGCCTACAGGGCGCTCAGACGGGAAGACCTCCGAAACAAGAGCCTGCTGAAAATTGGCCGGCTCCTGCTGGGTGCGCACGATATTGGCGATGTGTTTGAACAGTTCGTCGAAGAACTGCGGACGGTAGTGGAGGTCGACCGGATCGTGATCGCGGTAGCCCAGCCGGACGGCGCAGCCCTCATCGACCGTTATCGGCACGGTATATCCGTTCCCAATTGGGACGAAAACATTGTGATTCCCATGGATGCGTTGGAACCGAACGGAGTGGATGTCACGTCGCACGGGTACATACTCCCTCACGACGTAATGAGGGACATTGATCCGGCGACTTCGCCGGGGCTTTACGCGAACTACCAGGCTGGTCTGCGGACGGTAATGTTCGCAGGGCTCAGGTCCGAAGGGCGCCTGGTCGGTACGGTCAACGTGAAGTCAGTCAATGAGGATGCGTATGGCGCGGCGGATCTCGAATACTTTGAACAGGTTGCCGACCACATTGCAGCCTCGATAGAGCGGACTCTTACCCACGAATCCGAGATAGAGATGAACCGGGGCCAGGAAGACAGGATTCGGTTTCAACAAGAGGAGCGGCGGGCTGTCGACGTGATCCGGGCGAAGCAGCGCTTGCTGGCATCCGCTTCCGAGGAGCTTCGAACGCCACTATCCGGAATCATGGGGTTTGTCGATCTGCTTGCCCGCAACCGCCATCGCAACCTGGACGAAAAACAGGTCCGATATCTATCGATCATCAGGCGCAGCGCCGAGGAACTCTCAGGGAAGGTCGACTCGCTCATTGACCATGCGGAAATAAACGAAAGTCAGTTGCAAATCAGTCTCGAAAGCTTTGAAATGGCAACGATGCTCCGGGAGGCAGTCACCGACGCGGTTCCGAAACTGACCGAGCAAGGGCAATCGGCTCATGTCGAATCAGATGAAGGCATTGAAATAATCGGTGACCGTCGCCAGTTGATCACCGCCATTGAGCACCTGATCGACTGCGCATCCCGCCACGCGCCACCGGACACGACGATCCGAGTTCTTGGACAACGTGTCGGCAGCAGGGTCGAGCTGTCGGTCATTTGCCACGGCCCCGGCGATCCCGATGAATTCGTACCCGAGGCTATTGATCTGCTGGATGGCGAGGACAAGGTCGACAACGTCGGCAGGACCGGACCGGACCCTGATTTCACTTATGTTCGCGCAGTTGCAGTGGCTCACGGTGGTGACACCACTTACGATTCGACACCGGACGGTGGTGCCACGTTCACCATCCGCATTCCAGCGAGGGCCGACTTTCCGGCAGGTCTTTAGTGGTCCGTCGCTGGCCGGTTGTTGTGACGGCGTACAAGCGCAAGGGCTGTACCGATTAGTCCCTGTGGTCCCTGTCACTTTTCGGATCCGTGGTCTAGGGGGGTGCTGAAAAAGGGTCGTTCGTCGAGCGACGATACAAAGGGACTCTCAAAGTCGACGAAACTCTTCATTCAACGAGTTAGAATTCCGGATAATGATGCGTGTCATCACGAAAACAGAGTAATTCGTCGAGCTGTTCAAGGCCGCTGAACCGGCCAGACTTTTTTCATCACCCTGCTAGTACTTAGTTGCGTAAGTCCCCGCGGTAATCTCAAACGGAGCAGCGGGGCATTTCCAGTTGCAAGACAGATGATGCTCTTCACCGCAACTAAGCACTGGTCGGGTCACAGTCACTGTTGCCATCGATT
>JADFLG010000098.1 GCA_022564545.1 Chloroflexota bacterium
ACGAGGATTGGCGGCAGGCCCGGCCATTCGCGTTCGATAAATGGAACCGGGCCATTCGGCGCGATACCGACCGTCGAGTCGGCCAACGCCGACCTGAACGACGCATACGACAGCGCGGTAGCAGACCTCCAGACCCTGACCCTCGGGGGGGGCAGCGAAACTCCGGTCCTGGCGGCAGGCCTGCCCTGGTTCATGGCTATCTTTGGGCGGGATTCAATTCTGAGCGCTCTCCAGACCAAGATGATCGCGCCCGAACTTATGGGCGGCACCCTGGAAACACTCGCGCGTTTCCAGGCGACGGAAGTCGACGTTTTCAGGGAATCAGAACCCGGCAAAATTTCGCACGAGATCCGCACAGGCGAACTGTCGCTCTTCAACGAAGTGCCGCATTCGCATTACTACGGCACCGTAGATGCCACGCCACTGTTTCTCATCCTGCTCTGTGAAGCGGAAATATGGACGGGAGACCAGGAAATGGTCCGCCGACTCCTCCCGGCCGCCGAGGCGGCCCTTGCCTGGATAGACAATTACGGCGACGCCGATGGCGACGGTTTCGTAGAGTATGCCGGAGGTGACGGCAAAACTCTCAAAAATCAGGGCTGGAAAGACTCCAGCGACTCGATTTCATTCGCCGATGGGACACTCGCCACCGGGCCCATCGCCGTGGCAGAAGTTCAAGGATATGTATACCGCGCCAAACTCGGCATGAGCAGCCTGTTCGCCAAACTCGGCGACGAGAAGCGGGCCGAGACACTGCGCGCCGAAGCTGAAGAATTAAAACGCCTCTTCAACGACGCGTTCTGGATGCCTGATGAAGGTTATTACGCCCTGGCGTTGGACGGACGAAAAAGACAGGTTAACGCCATTGCTTCCAACGCGGGCCATTGCCTGTGGAGCGGAATCATCGATGCGGACCGCGCCCCGTCGGTTGCAGAGAGGCTGATGGCCCCTGACATGTTCACCGGCTGGGGCGTGCGCACACTTTCTGCAGAAATGGGCAGATACCATCCCATCTCCTATCACAACGGGAGCGTATGGCCGCACGACACCTCCATCATTGCGGCAGGCCTCGCCCGGTATGGCCTTTACAGGGAGTCGGAAAAGATCATTGACGGTCTGATGAACGCGACCTCGGCGATGCCAGGCCACAGGCCGCCGGAACTGTTTGCCGGGTACGCGAGAGGGTCCTCCCAGTTCCCCGTGCCCTATCCTTCAGCCAACGCTCCGCAAGCTTGGGCGGCCGGTGCCATTGTGTATTCACTGGAAACACTTCTGCGCCTCCATCCGGACGGGGATGCCCTCGTTTCGGACATGCCCCCGGTGAGCCGACCATTTTCGATCAACGGTATCCGGTACCGGGGCAGGGCCTGGAGCTTCTAGGAACCTCTCTCTAACGTTCGTTTGCAAAAGCGTGCGAGGTCGGCGAGGCCGCGGGCCACATTTTCTCCGGCAGGGTTTGTGCTGGCTGGTTCGATGATGCCGCGCCGTGAGCGCAACCCGGGTCTCACCTCGAACCCCAGGCTGCGATCGCCCTGTGAAACAATTCAAGCTGGTTCTCTGCAGATGCACCTGAACACAGTGCCAGCAATGCGGCCACTCGCCGGTGATAACGCACCTGGTTTTCTCTCTGCGCCTTGACGTATGCCGGGTGGGCCGTGTTGATGTTAACCGCATCGAACTCGATCCATGAAACTTCCCGTCTGCTGCTGTCTGACACCAATCGCACCGATGGGCCGCGTCTCACGTTTCGCGTTCGGCTGCGGCTCGGAACGTCGCCGTCGGGACTATCTCCGAGGGTCGTGCCATCTTGATCGCCTTTGGACGAAGGAATGTCTGATTTTCCATTGGTCGAAGCGTGACCATTGGTCCCGTCGGCCCCTTCGGTCAGTAGCGTCCCCTGCAACTCGGTTGAACTCTGATTACCGGCGACCGTTCGAATTGGCGTCGCTGATCTCTGGCGATGTCCAAACAGAAAATCCAGTTCTGGCATCAGGCGGGCCAGTTCTGCCAGCTCGCGCTCGAGGGCCCTCGGAGCCCTCCTGGCTTCAGCCACGTCAACATTCTCACCAACTTCGGTGAGCCACTCTGAGTAAGCCTTCTGGATCTGGGTTCTCAACCGCCTGTAACGAGCGCCGGTCTTTCCGCTGTCGATGAAATCCTGCTTCGACGTTGTCAGGCACTCCACCAGTTCGGGCACATCGACCAGTCCGACTATGCGACCGGCAGAACGCGGATACATTCCAAGCGTATCCGTGCGAATTACCTTGCCCATCGTCGAAATGGCAACTCCAATGCCGGGCTCGGCTGGGGCCGTCTTCGTGATCGCAAAAAATGCGCGACCGATTATTTTTTTACCGCGCGGGGCGTAAATGTCACGGTAGGCAGATACGTCGGTGTTTGCGTCCTCGACGATCTGATGCGGCTTTATTGGAACCCCATTGACCACGAATTTAATGCCGTTCGGATAGACGCTGCTAATTACGAAATACTGCGAAAACGACGGCTCGACTAATGAACTGTAGTGAGCCTGAACTGTGCGCTTCAGCCAGTCAGCGTCCAGGAGTGGTGAGTTGGCGTCGGCCAGTTCGAAATCCACCCGAGTCCCGTTCGACTTGATCCGGCAACGCCGGGTCATGAATTCGAGGTCGTCACCCTTCCAGTACCAGTCACTCCCGCTTTTGAAATCGTCGCGTCGCGTGTCCGTGCGCACGAGCGTCGCCAACTTGTGCGAAAGTTTTGCCCCCAGCCCCGCGAACCCTATTCCCTGTCCACGGGTCTTGGTGCTCTCAGCTAAATCGTGGTAGTAGCTGAATTCCTGCTCGGTCATTCCTCGACCGTCATCGAGAATAGTCAGCTGTGATCTCGACGTGTCGATCTCGAACGAAATCGTGGAGCAACCGGCATCCAGGGAGTTGGCAATTGCCTCCACCACCACAGTTTCTTGCAGGGAGTGGGAGTACATGCTCGCCATATCGTCGAGAAGACGCCGGGCGTTTACCCGGCTGATGCGTTTCTTCGAAAGTATTGGCATAATCGGGCGATGATACAGGGTGTGGTCACCGGACTCCGAACCTTCTGCTCACGTTCGACCCGGTAAGAGCCGCTACAACCCCTGTACGACGTCCACTCCGCGGGCACGTCGGCTGGCGCAATCGCCCGGCGCTCACCCGCGCTCATGATCGTCGCCAGCGACGTGGCCAGTTCAGACCGACCGTCTTCGCCTGAATATCGAACGGGAGTTCCGAACACCACCCACCTTTCATCGTCAATTGCCATCCTCGGGGCGTCCTCGACCAGGGGATTTCAACCCGGGCCGGCGTCTCGCCCTCATACCCGGCCGCACCGAATCCTCACACCACATCCGACGGTCGAATACAATCTGGCCACTCCTTGTGAGAGACATCCAGCCACCCCCCGAACGAACGGACCGCCCGATGGAGATCACAGACGTCACAACAACCATCCTGCACGACCCAGACGGTCGCCAACTCCAGGACTCCACCGTCCCGAAGCTCTGGGCAGGCGGGGGGACCGACATATTCGTCCACATCAAGACCGATGAAGGGCTCGAAGGGCTTGGCGTCGGGCAGGCGCGGCCGCCCCACGCCATACGCGAGATCATCGAACGGGAACTGAAAGACCTGTTCATCGGCGAGGACCCATTCAATATTGAAAAGCTGTGGAACGACATGTTCTGGCGCATGCGTAACTACGCACGGAAAGGCGTCGCACTGCAGGCTCTATCTTCCATGGATATCGCCCTCTGGGATCTGAAGGCCAGGGCGCTCGGTCTGCCCCTCTACCGATTGTTGAATCCCCGGTACGAGAGCGTGCCTGTATACGGTTCTGGCGGATGGACAAATATGACTGAGGAGGAGCTCGTCGAAGAAGCTCTGGGGTTCGTCGAACGTGGCATACCCCGATACAAGATGAAGGTTGGCAAAGACTTTGGGAACGCGGAACGCGAAGATGTACAGCGCGTAGCCGCTGTTCGAAAGGCGGTGGGCGACGACGTTGAGATCTACGTGGACGCCAACATGGGCTACAACGTCAAGCAGGCCATCCGCATGTCACACAAGTTTGAGGACTACGATGTCAGGTGGTTTGAGGAGCCGATCCTCGCCGATAACGTCGAGGGGTTCGCGCAAATATCCCGCGCCACTCAGATCCCGATCGCGACGGGCGAGAACGAGTACACCAGGCATGGATTCAAGGAACTCATTGTCCACGGCGGGGTCGACATCGTCCAGCCGGACGTTGGCCGCGTCGGCGGCGTGACCGAGTGGATGAAAGTCGCCTCGCTGGCCGACTCATTCGGTCTTTCCATCGCCCCGCACGGCGTGCCCAACGTCCATTTGCAGTTGTGCATGGCTATCCCCAACTTGAAAGTCGTCGAGTACTTCGCCGGCGGCTGGGTGACAGTCGGGCGGACAGGTTTCTTCACCGAGGTGCCGGTCCCTGTCGACGGCATGTGGGCGCCGTTCCCGGACAAACCCGGCCTGGGCTTCGAGCTGGACCCGGACGCGGTGAAAAAGTACAGCGTGAATTAGTTCGTGATTCGTCGCCGGTTGAATTGTCGCGATTCCAGTTCAGTTGCACAGTGGCTGCGACCTTGCCGGTTGGACCGATCAGGGCGATGCTGTTTTTGGCGCCGGGCGTGTCCCGATTGAATCGGGAGGACACCCGGGCGACAGGACGAGGCTCCGCGGGGCGCACCGCGACTTGATGAAGTGAACACAGGCTGGCTGCACGAATCGGCCAGCTCCTTCCGCCACCTCAGAAAACGTCGCACGCGATATCAGCCCCGACCAGCAAGCAGCAGCATTGCCTCTGGCACGTCGACTACCCACGGGCCATCCATGCTCAATGTCGCGTAAACATCCTGGCCCGGCAATAACTCGACCTCGCGCTCGCCGTCAAGGGCGATGGTGCCGGAATGCGAGTTGATCTCGATCTTCTCGCCCGGAGCGATCTTCCGCCAGTCGGCGATCTTGACTTCGGAAACCGTGCCCGGCGCTATCGGAGCAATCACCGTCGTGGCATTCGGGCCCGGCTCACCTTCCAGCCGAACGTACAGCCCGCATTCCTCGTCGATCGATATTGGCGCAAGTCTCGAGCCGATCGAGGAAAGACCGATGCTCGCGGGCTCGGCCCGGGTCAGGAGCATGGCACGGAGCGAGCTCGTGTCCCAGACCGCCCTGGCACCGACGAACATTTGCGTGGTAACGGCCGCATCGACCAGGGCATTGTCACGGAGCTTGCCGTCGATGTAAATATCAAGTCGCTTCGAACGTCGGCAGACCTCCCCGCGACCCAGGACCCCCGCGGCTATTGAACCCGCTGCGATACCGGCCAGCGTTCCCTCGATGTGAGATGGGAACACATTGTTCGTCCCGGTCGAAATCGGGACCAGTGGAAGTTCGCCGCAACCCTTGGCAACGACTCGGTTGGTTCCGTCGCCGCCCAGCGTCACGATGCAGTCGACACCCTGCTCGACCATCGCCCTGGCGGCTCTCGTCGAAGCCCCCTGGTGGTCTGCGACCGGCATCTCAACATACTCGAGCTTTATCTTCTCTTCGACATCATGAGCGGCAGGGCGCGCCAGCCCGGAGTGATCGGGCATGATCAGGATGCGATCAACACCGGTTGAGACTATTCCGGCGAAGACGCGGCGAAGAATGTTGGCCTTTTCCTGGTTGGAAACGACCCTCCCGTGCGCCACGAGCCGGCGAATATCTTTTCCGGCTGCCGGGTTGGCAATGATGCCGACAGTGCTCATCTTGCGGCGATGCTCATGCGTTATATGTCTGCCCCGCTGAGTCCCGATTGAATCGGGATGCGGCCTCGGCACGCCCGGCGGCAAACCCCAGCCCTGGTCTGCCCGCGGAGCTTCCTCCTGTCGCCCAAGTGCGGCCTCGGCACGCCCGGCGGCAAACGCCAGCCCTGGTGTGCCCCGCGGAGCTTCCTCCTGTCGCCCAAGTGCGGCCTCGGCACGCCCGGCGACAAAGAATAGGCATTCAGGCCTTCATCCAGCTCGGATCGCTCAGGTATTTTGCGATCAATCGGACAAATTCTGCCGCTGGAGCACCGTCCCACGCCCGGTGATCGAATGCCAGGTTCAGGTGACCAATCGAGCGCACGACCACCTTGCCATCTACCACTGCGGGAACTTCTCCGACGCTGCCAACTCCAAGTATTCCTGTTTCGGGCAGGTTCAGCAACGGGTTGAAGTCTTCGATGTCGTACGAACCGAGGTTCGTTATCGAAAAAGTGCTGCCGGTCATCTCGTCGATCGAAAGACTGTTGGCTTTCACCTTGCGGGCGAGATCGCGCACTTCCTGTGCGATCTCAAGCAACGACTTCTGATCGGCGTTCTTTATTACGGGCACGAGAAGGCCGTCTGGAACCGCCATCGCAATTCCAACATTTACCTCCCCGAGAATCCTGAGCTCGTCGCCAACAAGATGGGTGTTGGCAGCTGGAGTCTCTTTCAACGCCCGGGCGACGGCGGCGATCACGAGGTCCTGGTACTGGGGACGGAGCTTGTGCTGTCGCCACTCGCCGACCAGTTCACGCTGGAACGCAATCGTGTCTGTTACATCGGTGTGTGTCGACAGCGTCACGGTGGGAACAGCGGCGCTCTCTGTCATACGGCGGGCGATTACTCCACGCAATCCGGCCAGTTTGACAATTTCCTTCACTGGGACGATCGATTCCGGCAGGGGGACTCCAACACCAGCCGCGGCTGGAACTCCGGTGCCGGCACCCGATTCTGCCGCTCGGACGTCGTCTTCCGTGACTCGTCCGCTTGGCCCTGTGCCGGTCACGCCTGCGAGGTCAACGCCCATTTCTTTGGCCAGCCGGCGCGCACGGGGCGTGACGACCTGCTTGCCATCCCTTGAAGCGGCGCCAGGAGTCGTCGCAGGTGCGCCCTTCACGATTGGCGCGACTGACGCTGCGGGGGCGGGCGTTGAAGCCGAACCGCCAACAATAGCTGCTTCGGGAAGGTCCGAATCTGATTCCCCTGCTTCGAGCACGTATCCTAGAACAGTCCCAACATCGACAATCCGGCCCTCTTCGATATCGATTCGGCCAAGCGTGCCATCAGCCGTGGCTTCGACTTCGGCGTTCACTTTCGAAGATTCGATCTCGACCAGCTGGTCGCCTTTGGAAACCGTGTCGCCGACGCCCTTGAGCCACTTCACGATCTCGCCGTCGTTCATCCCCATGCCCCACTGGGGGAGGGTGATTGGTGCAGACATAATTGCCGCTCTCGGGCCGGTTCGCGGGCGCAACGCTGACCGACAATACCCTGCAAACAGCCACCGTTTCGGGAGACAGGCAGAACGTTGATATTTGGGTCGAAATTCAGGCGCCGACGGTTATCTTAGCGCAGACGCAGCCCGGTTCGGCGTTCACACGTGCAGGAACTTACGCCATCGGCGGATCCATCGCTTGCGAGATCGGTGATTTACTACACGAATCCGCCGCCCACGGAGCTTGCTAAATCTCCGTCGCACGCACGATTTCAGGTGCCACGAAGTAACGATTTCTTGACCGCCCGGTAACTTCCATAAGAAGTCCGTCGCCTACCAACATATTTATCGCGTTTTGCGCAGCCGGGAACGAAACTTCGAACCGCATCGAAAGATACGGCGCGTTTGCGACCGGATTTTCAAAGAGCACATCAATCAAGTGCATAAGTATTGCTGACCTTGTTACTGCCAGATAACGCTCTCGATATTCTTCTCGCAATGCCACAAGACGTTTCGCCCGTTCAGCGCCGTCCCTGGCCTGGTCGGCCACTGCTGCGACAAAGAATGACAACCAATCGTGCCAATTATTATTCGTACTAACTTTCAAAAGTGCATCGACGTATTCTCGCCTGTTCCTTTCCATGTATGCGCTCAAACTGAGCACGGGCATTTCCAGCAATTTCCAGTTGCTCAGGAGCAGGGTTGTAAGCAGTCTCCCGATTCGGCCGTTGCCATCTTCGAACGGATGAATCGCTTCGAACTGATAGTGGATCAGGGCCAACTCCACGATGGGGGGCCATCCGGATGGCTCTGCCATGTAATTCTCAAATTGGTGCAAACACGGCATCACGTGTTCCGGCGGCGGCGGCACGTACCTGGCCCGAGCAGGGTCGGCGCTTGTCGCACTGATCCAGTTCTGGATATTACGAAACTCACCTGACTGGTGTGCATCGCCGCGTACCCCTGTCATCAGAGTTTTATGAAGTGCTCTGATCAGACGCAAGCTTGGCGGAATCTCATCCAGTAGTTCCAATCCCTGTTCCATGGCACGGATGTAGTTTGCGACTTCACGGGTATCACGTGTCGCGGCGGGTTGGTCGGGGTCCAACTCAAGTAGGGCCAGTTGCTCGATCGAAGTTATCGTGCCCTCGATCCGCGACGAATCTACCGCCTCGCGCCTCAAAAATGGCCGCAAAACAATGTTCGCCGAAGGTAAATTTGTGACCACGCCCCGAAGCTCACCCAGCGCTCTGTCCGCTTCGGAAATCGACCGGGATAAATCCTGGCCGATTTCAAGTTGTGGCGGCAGGGGCGCGGGGATGAACGCCCAATTCACGTCTGGCGCTCGCACCACACGTCCTGGAGCATCCTCTGAGAACGATTCAGGGTTCATTTTTGCACCTTGCTAAACAAAACAGGCCAATATATTTAGTTGAACTGCCTGAACAAACTTTCACTTAAGTTGCCCGCATCACCCAAAAGAGAAGACACATATGACATTAGTATACAGGATATACTAAAGTAATAGGCCATGTTTATTTAGTATGCTGCCAGTACTTAACTTAAGTTCAATACCGGCATACCGTGGCAAGGCCCGACCGATTCGGCTACCCGCCAGAAAGTGCATAGACGAGCGCGTGCGACCCGCCACCGGTCGGGGTGATCCCAATAGCGACCATGTCGCCTTGAGCACCTGAGTCCCACCGGCTCATGACGACATAACCGCCGGGCCCCCACCACGCCTCAAGCACTCCCGGTAAACCGCCGCTCGCGATTGAAAAGTCTTGGTGTTCATCCAGCGCGTCAGATGCGTAGTCGAAAAACTCCAGGGCATCAGGACCTGAATCCCATGCGATCACGACGCCCAGCGCGAATCCACCGTCTCCATCCTCGAACACGACATAGGCATCCCCGCCCCAACCGGCCGCTGCCGCACCTGCCCTGTCGCTTCCAAGTGCCTCAAGCCATGTTTTCAGGAAGAACTCACCAAGCACGTTTTCGGCCTGAACCGACCAGCCCGGACCCATCGCATCGTCAGGCACGTCCAGTTCGAGGGGTACTTCAGAGACAAAGTACTTCTCGGGATGAAGGACCTGTTCCGTGCTGCGGGGCAGATTTTCAAAAGCGTCATCGACGGCTGCGAACCCGCCGGTCTCGATCAGTTCGGCTACGAACGCAGTGCCTTCCACATATGCAAACTCAAGACTTCGCTGTAAGAAATAGGGTGACGGGGGCAGCGCCGCCTGCGCAGCGAGCGCCGATTCGAGAAGCTCGGCCAGATCCCCGAAATCGAAATTCTCAAGCATGTACCGTGTCTGCGCAGTCGTTGCGTCGCCTTCGATCAGCGCCGAGACCGCGATTGACATATCGTCGTCGGACTCTCGCTCCTTGACCTCCTCCAGGTCGAATGCTGAGTCCTGCAGTCGGTGCACATACTCGTGCGCGTAGGTCAATTGCGCTTCGACATCGAGTGAACCGGAACCCGACTGATCGTCGCCAAGCACAAAGAACTCTTCCTTCTCGGGGTCGTAAAGGCCCAGGACCTGGCTGCCGAGCAGGCTTTCGTAGATTGCGCCCAGGTCAGAGTCCTGCGGAATGACCCCGAGCAGTTTCAGAAGGACCGAATCATGCACGATCTGCTCAACGACCTCTGGATCGTTCAACTCTTCGGCGATCCGCGCCCGCATCCCTGCCTGGTCGACAAACAAGTGCCTGACGGGCGGCGGAGTGTCCATCCCCCGTATTTGCTCGACGGCCCGCTCTATCGACGCCAGCAGTTCCCCGATCGTTTGACCGGGCTCTTCCGGGGTTGCGGTGAGCGTTGGGGGTGGGGTTACGGTGGGCGTTGATGTCGGGGCCGCTACTGGCGACGCTTGTGCGCCAGCGGTCGCCGTCACCTGAGTGGGCAATGCCACAATTGCGGTTGCCATCGGCGATGGTCCAGGCTCACTCGAACACGCGACAGAAACAGCGGCGACGATGACCAACGTAAAAAGGGATGCCGCCGTCCTGAAATAAACGCCCCACGGGGGCCTAGAGAAGGGCATCGGCCAGTTCGGCGAAATTCTTCACAGTCACATCGGGCTCGTATTGCTTGTGCGTGTCCTCGAACGGCAGATCGTAGCGGTTCACATATGCGCCGCGGAACCCGCAGGTCCGGGCACCCATCACGTCGAACGAGTTGGCTGAAACCATGATGATTTCTGAAGGCTCCATGCCAAGATTGCGGGCAGCACGACGGTAAACAGCCGGGGCCGGTTTGAAGGAACCTACATCTTCCACTGACATCACATTATCGAAGTCGTACTTGATCCGGTTCTTCACGAGGTGATCGAGGAACCAGGGATTTCCGTTCGAAAGGGCAATCAGCCTGTATCGCCCTCCGAGCCGGTCGAGCGCCTCGACGCACTCCGGAAACGGCGACAGCTCCTGCCACCCCGACATGAAGGTTTCGACCTGCGCGGGAGTGGGGTCGAGCCTGTTGAGACGTGACACGTATACGAACGCCTTCCGGGCCGTCTCCAGGTACCCTGTGTGGCCAAGCTCGACGAGGGTGTCCTGGTACTGCTCGATCCGCTGCCGGTATCGCAGTTGCTGCCACATCGCGGCCGGGTCGATGCTCCCTGAGCCAGAAGATCCGTCATCAACGCCCCGCGCGTCCAGAAAAATCTTCAGGTGCGGAGTCAGCGACCCGCCAAGGTCGAGGACCGTGCCGAACAGATCAAACGTCAGCGCCTTGCAATTCTCGAAAACAGGATTCAATGCACACTCCGTACCGCTCGCGGAATGACGCAGCCACCGGCCATTGTCATTCTGGGCTTATTACTCAATTAAGTGTGCTTTTAGCGATTCGTTTTCAGTTTGGCTCAAACGTAGCATGATGGTTCAATAATTGAACCGGTTTGAATATCAGGTCGCGATGTCTCCAAAAAACACTGTCCGCGGTGCGGGGCTGTGGCCCTCCGGAACGGCCACTGGTTCGGACCACTACAAACGGTCTGGAGGGGTACTTCTCCCGATTGAAATCCCACTGACGACGGCGCGGTGGCCTCAGCCCCTAAGTAACTATCCCAAACTCCATCTCCTCGGAGAGAGGGCTGGGGTGAGGGGGAAGCCGCC
>JADFLG010000099.1:5000-11245 GCA_022564545.1 Chloroflexota bacterium
CCGCGTCCCAGATGGCTCCTTCCTTGGCAACAGCGCCCTGTCTTCTCGCCACATCACCGTCAAGGTAGTCCAAGAAGTCGCCCAACGCGAAGAGAATCCCAGCAGTCCACAAAGGAAGTGTTAGAACAGCAATTGAGGCTGTTACACCTCCAACTAGAAATCCCGCAAATGAGATTCGATTAGGGGAGATCCAGTAACGGCTGGCCAGGATCGCCGCCAGGGGCCCTGTTCCACGCCTGTAGAGCCTGTCGACAACGTTTTGCGGTAATCGAGGGATAGCGTTGCTCCTGTCGAGAACCCATGTGCCGGGATGTCGTATTCTGCCCAGAACTCAGCGCACCATAACTCGGAGAGGACCTCATGTCGAGTTGACATAGGCGGATAACTAGAGGAGGGTCGTTCATAATTAATTTCAAGCGTTTTACCGATTCAATTTAGTGGATCGCGAAAGGGCTACATGACGATGTGATCGTACTCTAACCTGCCAACGCCCATAAAGGCGGCTTGCTAGTCAGACGGACTTTCCGCCCAATTACCGCATCCATTGTGGGTTTACCTCCCATCTGGGCGGCCTACCCGAACTGATGAAAAGGTTATTAAACGAGGCCATCGATCGGTCTATTTCGGTGAGTGGTTCTACGGATTACCGATATATCGCTGAGGTCGTTGTGCATCGGCTCAACGGTCCGCCATCGGTGACAACTCCTTTTCCCCGTCGCTCAGTACGCGATAACTGAACCGCCCCGGGTTTCATGGAGACTCGGTTAGTTGAGTCCCTGCCAGTGCAGGGACGGGTGAACTGTAGCAGTTGGCTTCGTACTCTACCGGCGGCACATATCCGATAGCGCTGAAGAGTCGGCGGTTGTTGAACCAGTCGACCCATTCCAGCGTGGCGAATTCGAGGTCGTTGAGGCTGTGCCACGGGCCCTTTCGGCCTACGAGTTCAGTCTTGTACAGACCGATCACCGACTCGGCCATGGCGTTGTCGTACGAGTCGCCTTTGCTCCCGACTGAAATCACCGCCCCTGCCGCGGCCAGTCGTTCGGTGTACCGGACCGAATCCGCCGACCCGAATCGGCACTCCGGCCAAACGCATGCATGATCTCCAGTACGTGCGATGCAAGCGCGCCGCTCGCCCGGTGGATCTCGTCTCAGGGAGTTGCGAAATGAAATTGCTTGGCGTTCATGTTCCGGGCTACTGTCGGCTCCGCTCCAGATTGCGAAACCTACCGAGCCTGTAAAGCGTGTTGTCGATTCGCCATAGGTTGATAAACGCAAGTGTCCCGATCATGATCCAGGGACCAAGCGGCCAGGTGAGCAGGGCGGCGATCAGTATCGCCAAGTTCACGGTGTCCCTGGTATCCCGCAACAGGTGTGGACTCGGATCGGGAACCGTCTTCACGACATACTGATCAATCAAACGGACACCGACGCTGCCACCGACAACGGCCACTACCACCGTGGCCGAAACCTCGCTTTGAGATAGGATGGCCAGCCCTATGGCGACCAGCCCCACGGCGTCGAGGCTATAGTCGAGGACGGTGTCCAGCAGCGCGCCGAACTGGGACTGTTGATTCTTTGCCCGGGCGATTTCTCCGTCGACTTCGTCCAGTATAGTTGCGGCTTGCAGCAGTACGGCTGCGGCGACAATATGCCCAAGCAAGCCCGCAATGACCATCGGTACGGCAAGCGAGCCGGTGCCTATAGAAACTTGGTTTGGCGTCAGGTTGGTTCGAAGCACCAGCCAGGTGACAGGGGCAGCCAGCCACCGATTAATATGGCGAGACACGGGCCCATCGCCCGGCTTCGAACGAGGATGAGCATGAAAGAAGGGAACCATAGGTGTTGGACTTCAGCAAAATGGGACGGATTCGGTAATAGAGAGATCAGGCTGTCGCGAGCTGCTTCCTGAGATCTTGGTTCGATAGTTTACGTCGATTGATCGTCCTGTCTTTCGTCTCCCTTCTCCGGTCGAGTATCTCGTCCCTTCGACCAGCCAGCATGTCCGCTGGCGTAATGTCCTTGAGCGCCTTGTGATACCGGCGGTGATTGTAGAAGTCGACGAACTTCCTGATCGCATCTTCCAGTTCTCTCGGCACATCGTAAGGCAGTTGGTTCACGTCCCGCTTCAGCGTCTGGTGATAGCGCTCCAGCTTCCCGTTGGTCCCTTCGACGGGCTCAGGACATCGCTGCGGGTGGTACGGTGCAGCGAGTATGTGCCGGATGCCGATCAACTGAAGGTACTCCCGGAACAATCTCGAGACGTAGCCGGATCCGTTGTCCGAAAGAAGCCTTGTCCGATCCTACACCTGAACGTCGGTCATGCCCGTCAGGTCCACGGCATCCTGGACCACCTGGATCAGTGAGGCCGAGGTCATGTCGATCTGGAGCCTCCACGCCAGGATGAACCTTGAGAAGTCGTCCAGCACTGTCACCATGTAGTAGTAGCCCCATCCGGCAACCCGGAAGTAGGAGGCATCGGTCGCCCACAGCTGGTGTGGCCCTGTTGTCTTGTGGCGGTACTCCTTGCCGGCAGGCACGGGTATCTCGAGACGCCTGACCAGCCCCTCACTCTTGAGGATACGGAACACCGTTGACTCTGAGACGGAGAACTTATGGTTGTCGGTGATCCATGCTGCGACCTGGCGACTCGACCATGCGGGCGAGGCTCGTGCGACGGTGAGCACCGTCTGCCGTTCTACTTCTGCAAGTCGGTTCCATGGGACCCGTCTCGACACCGTCTATCGAGCCCGCATCAACGGCAGGCTCAGCGAAGATGAGCTGGATGCAAAGGAAGCGGAGTTACTTCGCACTAGGTCCGATCTGGAGGATCGGCTGGCGTCCATTGATCCTGCGAGAATCTCCGAACTCGAAGAGTCAAACGCCATCTTGAATTTCGTGGACAGTTTGCTGAACTGGGCAGAGGCGTGGATACCCTTCCCATCAGCCTCAAAGGGGGGATTCAAATACTTTTTAGACGGGGGCCACGCTCCAAAGTTCGATGATCCGGAAGTCGAAGACTTAGCCAAGCTGTTGGCCCTCTTCCCTCCGAATTGGTGGTCGGGAGAGTCCGACCGATTCGAGGACACTGAATGGCCTCAGAAAATGCTGACTGAGCTGTTGGACAGGCTACACGCTAAGATAACCGTTCACGACGGGTACCTCGAACTCGAAGGTGTGCTTCCGATCTCTATCCCACTTGGGTCTGAGAGTAACTCGCCAATCTCCCTTCACGCGTCTCAACCTGCGAGAAGGTTAGGTTGAGGGGGAACGCTGCTTGGCGGCGATTGTACTTTCCTTGAGGGAGGGACCAACAGGGTGGGTGAATCCGACCGAACTCGTAATCACCCCATTTGGTTAAAACTCCGCGTACCAACGCGTCAAGCCAGTAGTAAAATTGCTGCTTGTGGCCGATTCACCTGAGGGCGAACAGGCCGATTTTACAGGGGCCCGTAGCTCAGTTGGTTAGAGCGCTACTCTGATAAAGTAGAGGTCGGATGTTCGAGTCATCCCGGGCCCACCACTCAAAACGCGAAAAACGGTGCCATTTTCGGTGCCATTTAAAGCCCTCCCGAATCATGGCAGCCCCGTGTTTATGACGTAGTGTTACCGATTCGGGGCGTTTTTCGAGCGCGCGGTCGACGCCGTTTTGGATCGCCTGCCTCCCGGGCGCCAAGCCCACTGACGGTCCCGCGGCGCTCCGGGTAACCCCGGGCCCATGCCGCCCGGACCAGGCATTTCCCGGTTACGCCGCAGATCGCGCAGCCCGGCAAATCGGGGGTAGCGTCGTACATGGCCCCGACAAGTCCAACCCGGCACCCGGGGGCAGCAGTGGCTCTCCACACGCCCGTACGGGCCTTGCAGGCGCACGACTCACATAACGACTGCCACGTCCGGGATCCCTTGTGCCGCCGGGACCGTGCACTCGCCGCCGTGGTCGGGTCGACGCGACTCACCGTGACGGCGGGGAAGAGCATTTGCGATGCGACGTTTAGATGGTTTTGCCGATCGCGGTTGTTCCGGACGAGGGACCAATGGATCCCGTGCCGGTCATCAACTGGTCGAGTCTGTCGGCGGCGGCCTCCTGGAGGCCCGGCAGGACGTGCGAGTAGGTATCGAGCGTGAATGCCACCGAGGCGTGCCCCAGGCGCTCGGAGACGATCTTCGGGTGAGCACCGGTGAGCAGTAGCAACGACGCATGGGTGTGCCGCGTGTCCTGGAACCGCAGACGAGTGAATCCCAGCTTCTTTGCAGCTCGCCGAAACACCTGGGTAACGGAATCGGGACGGAATGGCTGCCCGTCCTTCCACGGGAACAGGTAGTCGTTTTCGTCGAGCTTCTTGCCCATGATCCCGGCCGTCCGTCGCGCCTCGGCCAGGTGCATTGTCAGCCTGGTAACCGTCGATGCGGTAAGTGCTACAGACCTCGACGACCGGGCGGTCTTCGGCGGGTTGATGACCGAGCTCCGGTCGTCCAGGCGGTGATATGAGCGCCTGACGCTGAGAGTCGCGCGGCCGAGGTCGAGGTCCAACCAGCGGAGTCCGAGTAGTTCGCTCCGCCGGAGGCCGGTGTAGAACGCCAGGAACACGATGGTCTCCGCCCACGGGTTGGTCTGCCCGATCTCCTCGATCATGGCTTCCACCTGGGCCGGGTTGAGGACCTGGAACTCCACGCGTTCGGGCCTGGGGTGGACGGCCCTGGTCGCGACGTTGCGCGCGACCAGTTCCCAGTCGACCGCCCGATCGAGTGCGTTGCGCAGTGCCTGGTGGACCTTCAGCACCGTCCGTGCGGCCAGCGGCCTCCCGTTTCTTCCTCCCCGTTCGCTCAGGAAGCTGTAGAGCTCCTGGACACGTTCGGTTGTGAGGTCCGATATTTTCATATCACCGATGTTTTTCGAAATGTAGGCCCGTACGTATCGCACCATGTTTTCAAAGGTGGTTGCCCGGACACTGGCTTCGATCACGGGGAGGTAACGTGTTTCAATAAACTCACGAACGGTGATGTCTGTGGGACGGACGAAGGTCTGGTCCTCGACCTCCTTTATGAGTTTGCGGAGCTCGCGGTTCGCTTCCGACTTGGTTCCTTTAACCCGCCTGGTGATGCGATTCCGCCTGCCACCGATGCCTCTGGGCCCATCGGTGAAGATCCGCCATGTATCGCCGGTCTTGCTTTTGACCTTTGTGACGCTCCCCTTCATCTCTTGCTGCCCTCCGTTCCCGGTTCCGGGATCAGCTTGATCCTCGCCTCGTCACGGTCGAAGTCATCCTGCATTCGTTCCACCATCCGCTCGAGGGTTCCGACCTGGTCTTCGACGATCGGTTCGAGCTCCAGGAGTGGCAGGTCTCGGCCGGCGACCTGGTCCAGGTACCAGGCCAGGTGGGCAACGTATTCCAGGTCGCCTACATTCCGCGCCTGCACTGCACGGAAGTAGCGATGGCGGCGCTCTGCGTCTACCCAGGGCTCGTGCTGGAGTGCCAGGTCGACCAGGCGTGCCCGGTGTGGCCGGTCATCTTCGTCGAGGTTGTCGATCAGTTTATAAATCCTCGCAAACGCGTCCACGGTCCATGGATCGAGCTCGGGCCGGAGGCAGTGGACCTGCCACGCCCAGGCTGCTTCGTCCTGCATCCACCCGGCTTCACCATCGGTCTCGAAGAGGTATACGGCCATCGCGGCGGGTTCGTTGTTTTTTCTTGACGACCAGATGGACCACTTCTCAAAGTTGCTCCGGGAGAATCGCTCCCTCCCGCGGCTCAGCAGCCGGTAGGTCTGCCGCTCCGAAAGATCGAGGGCCGTGGCAACCTGCCTGACCGTGAGCCCTTCCGCCCGAAGCCGTTTCGCCCGATCAACCTCGTCTTCGCCGGGTAAAAGTGGCTCGTCCCTGGGCGATGTCTCGTTCATCCTGGATTCGTCGGCTGGCGTCATGATAATGGGAATATCTGGCAAGTTACTGACATGTTATACTCAGAAATACGAAGAAGTCATCGCTGATACGATGGCAATATCCTGTCAGCTAGCTACATGCTATCACGTTCAAATACCGGACACCAGTGAACACACGGGTTGCTCGAAGTGCAGAACCTCCCAGCATACGAAGTCCTGACGGTCGGCGAAGCCGCCGAACTCCTGCGCGTGTCCCAGAAAACACTCTACCGGATGATTTCGGCCGGTTCCATTCCGGTCCTCCGGTTCGGCCGGGCCATCAGGATTCCACGCGCCGTCATAGAGTCGATGCTCACCCCAAGGTG
>JADFLG010000012.1 GCA_022564545.1 Chloroflexota bacterium
ATGAGCAGTGCGGACGCATCCTGGAAGGTTCGGCCTGGTTTTATGTTGGCGACGACGAGAAGTTACTGGTTACCGGCGATCACTACGTCATTCCGGGCAATGTCCCGCACAGGGTCGTCGCGACCGAAAAAGGTTGCGTTGCCCTCGACATATGGTCGCCCATTCGCGAGGAATACATCAGCGACGACGTCGGGTTTTTCGGGCGGGATTGAGGGCTCGGTGCGGCGAAGTCGATTTTGGCGATTTGCGATTCGACCCACCCTCCAACTCCCTCCTGGCGAGCGAGGGAGGGAGGAACCCGTGTCGTCCTGATTCAAGTTCAAATGACGCTGTCAAAGTTTCGCCCGTTGCGCCCACAAGTGGGCACCCGCCTCCGCTGCGGACGGGAAATCGAGGAGTGGCTAGTTTTTTTGCCACTGAGGTCCCTCCGCAGGGGTCGGGAAGTCAAGTAATATCGCCGCGCCAAGAAGCAGGTTACTTCTTGGTTTCTGCGAAGGCCTCGCCTATCTGTTCCAGTGCTGCTTTGAACTCCAGGGCCTTCGCCATGTCGACATTCTGTTTCACGTATGATGCGAGCTTGCAGGCCTCCCAAACTTTAGTGTGCAGGTCGGGGTGTGCCGCGAGGTGCTCCGGCTTGAAGTAGTCGGTCCAGATGATCAGGATGTCGTGCTTGGCCTTTTCGGCGTGCTCTTCCTTGACCTGGACGTATCGCACGAACGAGTTGTGGTCGGCGACGCTTGAGGGCGCACCCAGTCCCTCGATCAACTCGGTCATCCGGATGACTGTCTGGGCGGCCTGAATGGCGTCACGGGGGTCGTAGATGCCGCATGGGATGTCACAATGGGCGTGAACGACGCGGGTGGGGAGGACCCGACCGGCAAATTGAGTAATAGTTCGAAGCATGTGCATTCTCCTCATTTTTGGGGTGTGCTCGCATGTTGGCAGCTCTGGCGGTATGAAAGCAGGTTGCCACTGAATGTGGGCAACCTTTTATCTACTGGCCACTGTCGATTAGCCCGACAAACTTACCACGAAGATTCGCGATCTACGGTTGAAATCCATAATTAACACGCTAATCGAGTGGTTGTCGTTCTATCCGTTCAAAGTAGCTGGCCGGAGCATGGAACCTGCGATTAGCGAGAACACATGGGTCGCGGTGTTCAAAGCCGGGTTCCGAAAGCGCGAGCCGCTGCGCTTTGACGTTGTGCGGCTCGAAGATCCTCGTGAGCCGAATCACTGGATACTCAAACGCATTGTTGGGCTGCCCGGCGAAGCAGTTGCGCTAAAGGCCGGAGAGCTATTCGTCAACGGAGAGCAGGTCACAGACCCGTACGCATACTGTCCAGATCCTCCAACCGATAACATTGAATGGTGGCCGCGGGACGACGAGTTTGTGGTGCTGGGTGACAACCGCACCCGGTCGACCGACAGCAGGAAATTCGGTCCTGTAAAACGGTCGAGTATTCGTGGTCGTGTACGGGGTTGACCTGGGCGTTAGTCACCGGGCGGGCGAGGCGCACTTGGGCGACCACAGGAAGCTCCGTGGGGCACACCAGGGCCGGGCCGGTCGGCCTGCAGCATCCCATCTGCACAGAGTCCCGTTTACTCAGCGTGCCGGTCGTCCCTTCTGCACAGCATCGAGAATTCTTTTCGCCCCTTTTGTCAGGTCCTCGATAACGGGCAACTGGAAGTTTGAATTGGGATTCCTGGACGAGTCGACTTCGTTTGCCATTACCACGATTATTATTCCCGGGCCTGAACCCGATTCGGGCCAGTACGTAAACTGCGCCGAGAACGGGTAGAGGAATCCAAACTGGCCGACCACCTGTTTTCCATTTTCTGTCCAGACGAACACTCCAGCCCCGGAATCGACACGTACCGGGCCTGATTCCTGTGCCGGATGATCGGCAATTCGAAGCATTTCCTGTGCGACCCCTTCCAGTTCTGGGAACTCTGGAAATTCCTGCGGCTCGAAGATGGCCTGCACAAGTCTGGTTATGTCACGGGGAGTCGACACCAGTGCGCCCGACGCCCATTCTGCGCTTATGACCGAGATCGCGGGCGTTTGCGGCACGTGACCATCGACTGCCGTCGGGGCGTTTGTGCCCGGTCCTGCGTACTCGTAACCCAGCGGTGTGCTGCCCGGTATGTTTTCCCGGCCCGCAAGATATGTGTTGTCCAGGCCCAACGGCTCAAAGAAGCTGTCCCGAAGTTCCGCTTCAAGTGGTTGCCCGGTGACCATTTCGATAACGCGCCCGAGAATTAAAAAATTCGTCTTCGAATATCCATACTGGGTCCCGGGCGAAAAATACGAACCACCGGATGCAGCAGCGGCCACGGCGATTACATCATCGGGCGACTGCGCGAGGTTTGGTTCCTGTTCGTAGAGGACGTCGAGGAAATCTTCGGTGTAGAACACCGGGATTCCGCTGGTGTGTTCGAGCAGGTTTCGGACGGTGATCCGACTGGCCTGCTCGATCTCCGGGAACCACTCCGCGATTGGCGAATCAAGAGTTAGCGCGCCTTGCCGGGCAAGTTGAATCACCAGGGCGGCAACCAGTGTGTGGGTCAGGTCTCCAGCGAACATCGGTCGATCGACGGTCAGGATTTCATCGGGAAACCGATCGGGATCGATCGACCGCTTCGCAACCCCGCTCGCCAGGTCGAGTTGCCCGGTCGCGGCAGAAAAGACCGACATGGATGCGCCGGTTATCCGTTCGTTTTCCCGCCACGAATCGAGGGCGACCTGCAAATCGTTCAGTGTTGCCGCGATCTCAGCTTTCGAGGCGACGTTTTCGCGGCTGCTGTCACTGCTGCCGCCACCGCTGCCAAAAGAGCAAGCCGTGAACACAGATGCAACCAGTGCGAATATCGGCAGCACAACGATTGCCGCAAAGATCGGGTTCTTGGTTATTTGGGCTACGCGAATCATGCTCCCGAAACCATACAGCCCCGCGGAAAGCGAATTTTTGTCTTGACTGAAATTTGGCCGGGACTGTTCACTTGATTCCAGCACAGATCACGAGTCCGTGGACGTGAGCGTTTATCACCGGCTCCGCACTTCAAAATGGCAATTGGCAAAGGGCATTTCTACCGTCAACGCTGCGCCAACCACGCTGCCGCGCGCCAGAAAAACACCCTCAGGGCCAGCCGACCACACGGCGGCATCAACGGGGCAGTACCCGCCGCAAGACTGTAAACAACGTCCGTGGGAGGTACGACTAGCCCTTCGCCAGCAGCCCTGCCGCTTCGATGGCGCTGTAGGTGATGATCAGACTGGCCCCGGCTCGCTTGATGGAGGTGAGGACTTCCAGTGTTGCGCGCTCACGATCGAGCCAGCCCGCGTTGCCCGCGGCTGCGATCATCGAGTACTCGCCGCTTACGTTGTAGGCAACAATTGGCGTGTCGAACCGCATTGACGCCTCTTTGACTACGTCGAGATACGCGAGGGCCGGTTTGACCATGATCAGGTCGGCGCCCTCATCAATGTCTGCCTCGATCTCCCGCATGGCTTCCCGGCTCTGGGTCGGGGCCATCTGGTAGTCGCGCCTGTCGCCGAACTGCGGTGTCGAACCGGCAGCTATACGGAACGGTCCGTAGAACACCGAGGCGTACTTCGCGGAGTAGCCCATAATCGGGGTATTTGTGAACCCGTTGTCGTTCAGAGCAGCACGTATGGCAGCGACCTGTCCGTCCATCATTGCCGAGGGTGCCACCATGTCGGCACCGGCCCTTGCGTGTGACACTGCGGTTTCGGCAAGCAGGGGCAGGGTGGCGTCGTTATCTACGACGTTGCCCGTGACGATTCCGCAGTGACCGTGATCGGTGTATTCGCACAGGCAGACGTCGGTGATTACATACGTTTCTGGGGACGCTTTTTTGATCGCGGCTGCTGCCTGTTGGACCGCCTCTTCAGGAGAACTGGACCTTGACCCTGTTGCGTCCTTTTCGTCGGGAATGCCAAAGAGCAGGACCGATTTGATGCCAGCATCGAACGCTTTCTGAGCTTCTTCGACCGCGACATCGACCGACATCTGGTCGATGCCAGGCATTGGTTCGATCGGAGTACGGACTCCCGTGCCGTTCACGACGAACATCGGGTAGATGAAGTCAGAGGCCGACAGACGAGTTTCGGAGAGCATTTCGCGCAGCGTGGAGTTGCGACGAAGTCGTCTGAGGCGGGAAAACTGGTCGCTGGTCATGTGCTTATTATGACCCGGCGGCGAGCAGGGTTATGGCGGTGACCAGGCCATCTATCGATTGCTCTCTGGCCCGGACATCGACATTCACTCCGAGCTCGATAGCGGTTTCGGCAGTGACCGGGCCGATTATTATGGTTTTACTGGTGTTGATGAGATCGGGGCTGCCATCAAGCAGACCGACGAGGTTTCGGACCGTTGAAGAACTGGTGAAAGTGGTGAAATCGATGCCCTGTTCGTAGGCGTCACGGGCCAGGTCGCCGGTGTCACCGGGTGTTTCCGTCGAGTAGGCGATCACCTCATCGACCTGCGAACCCAGTTCTCTCAAGCCTGTCGCCAGGGTCTCGCCACCAATGTCGGAACGTGGGAACAAAACATGGTCAGGGACGATGCCGTCTCGCCTGACCAGGTCGACCATAGCGCTGGCAATGTACTGGTCGGGCATGGCATCTGCCGTTATGCCAATAGCCGAAAGCGCCCTGGCGGTGGATGGTCCGACGACGCCAAATTTGAGGTGTGCAAATGCCCTGGAGTCGATGCCGGTAGCCCGCATTCGGTCGGTCACGCCGCGGACGGCGTTCGAGCTGGTCAGCATCATCCAGTCGTAGCGTGAAATGTTGCGCAGCGCTTCGTCAAGCGGTGACGGGTCGCGCACCGGCACGATCTTGATAGCCGGGTATTCGAGCACCTCGGCACCGAGTTCCTCAAGCTTCTTGACCAACTGGCTGGCCTGGGAGCGCGCCCGTGTGACGAGCACCCGCTTGCCGAACAGCGGCCGGTTATCGAACCAGGCCATCGCGTCTCGCAGCCCTGCCACTTCGCCGATGACGAGGGCGACCGGTGCGCCGATTCCAGCTTCAACGCCCCTGGAAACGATTTCGCTAACAGGCCCCGTGACGGTCCGCTGTTTTGCCGTCGTTCCCCATTGAACGAGCGCCGCGGGCCGGTCGTCTGGAACGCCCCGCGAAACAAGGGCGTCGACAATATCGTTCATCCCCTGCCAGCCCATAACGAATACCAGGGTTCCCGAAAGGCCTGCCAGCGCGTCCCAGTTGATGGTCGAATCGGGTTTGTTCGGGTCTTCGCTGCCGGTAACGACCGTCAGTGAGGTCGCCATTCCCCTCTGGGTTACCGGAATGCCTGCGTAGGCAGGGGCGGCGATCACGGATGAAACGCCGGGAACGACTTCCCACTCGATGCCGGCCGCTGCCAGTTCCAGGGCTTCTTCCCCGCCCCTTCCGAAGACGAACGGGTCCCCGCCTTTGAGCCGGCACACCGTCTTCCCACGCAGGCTCAGTTCAATGAGCAGGTCGTTGATCTCGGACTGGGTCATGCGGTGGTCGTCACGGCCTTTGCCCGCGTCATACATTTCGGCGTCGGGCCGGGCTTCAGCCAGCAGGCGCGGCGGGGCAAGGCGGTCGTACACGACAGCGTCGGCGGAGCGCAGGCGTTCGAGCCCTTTGACGGTGATCAGCCCGGGATCACCGGGGCCTGCACCGACCAGAAAAACCTTACCCTGGGCGGTCTCCGGGTGGGGCTTGCGTTCTGGCATCGGCTATTCCGGTCCTCCAGATACGAGCTGCCTTGCGCCCTGTCGTACGAACGATTCACCAAGCCTGGCGCCCAGTTCCGCCGCGTCGGATGCATCGCCGTTCGAACGTTCCCGAATCATTTGCTGACCGTCGATTGACGAGGCAAACGCCGATATTTCGATCTGGTGTCCGGTTACTCTGGCGTGCGCCGAGACCGAAGATGAACAGCCGCCGCCAACGGCTTGCAGAAAGGCGCGTTCGGCGGTTACGGCAAGTCGCGTGTCCCGATCATCCAGTTTCTCAGCCAGCCCAATTACCTGCGTGTCTTGAGCACGTGTTTCGATTGCAAGCGCACCCTGGCCCACGGCTGCCACAAATTCCATGCATGGCAGGTGCTGGGTGATCCGGTCTTGAAGTCCGAGCCGGTTGAGGCCCGCGGTCGCCAGGATTACGGCATCGGGCCCGCCGCTGTCGTCGAGTTGTGCAAGCCGGGTGGGCACGTTTCCACGTTGTGGCTCGACAATGAGATCCGGTCGCATTCCCATCACCAGAGCCTTGCGGCGTGCACTGCCGGTTGCCACACGTGAGCCCGCGGGCAGCGATTCGAGTGATGCGCCGTCGCGGCTCACCAGGGCGTCACGGGGGTCTTCCCGAGGTAGTACGGCGGCCAGGGCGAAATCACCTGGCAGCGATGACGGCATGTCCTTAAGGCTGTGCACGGCGAGGTCGATCCGTTCGTCCAGGAGAGCTGATTCGAGTTTCTTGACGAACACCCCGACGCCGAGCGATGCGATGTCCAGCCTGCGGTCCATGTCGCCTGTGGACTTGATAACGACCACTTCAAATACGATGCCGGGATTCGCTTCCTTCAGCGCGTTTATCACAAGCCGTGTTTGAATCAGGGCAAGTTTGCTCCCACGCGTCCCTATTTTTATTTTGGCCCGAATGCCAGGGCCATCGGTTCGGACAACGGGACTGGTCATTGCAATTGTTGGTCCCCGGGGGTTCTACGAGGGCGCCTGGGAGGGCGCCAGGCGACATTATGACTGCGGGCCGTTACGCCCTGTTCGCGGCGTCGTGTGTTTCGAGTGCCTCGATAAGCATAGCGCGGGCCCTGCCGGTATCACCGCCCTCGAAGACGTCCAGCATTTTGTCGGTGATTGATTGCGCCCACTGGTCCGGGGTCACCTTGAGTTGTCGCGACCTCTGTTCAACCCGGGCGCCGGCAAGCATCGGTCCCATGTCGGCCCACCGCAGGCACTGGCAATAGTCGTGATCGCTCATGCGCTCTCGCAGCCTCCGGGCCAGGGCGGGGCTGGTACCGGCAGTTGAAACTGCAACGGTCACGTCGTTCCGCTGGATCAGCGACGGTGCGATCCACGTGCACAGTGGGGTAACGTCCATGACGTTGAGCAGGATGTTCCGCTTTTTGGCCTCTTTAGAAATCGCCTCGTTAGTCTCTTGCGACGCGGTATCAGCGACAATTACGACCCAGCCGCCGGCGAGGTCGCCCGGCTGGTATTTGCGGTCTACCCATTCGATTTTGCCGCTGTCTGCCAGTTTGCGAAGAGCGTCGGATATTTCGGCGTCCGGGCTGAACAGTTTTACGTTTGCACCGCATTCGAGCAGGTATTTCACCTTGCGTTCGCCCTCGTGCGCGTCGCCTCCGAATACGATTCCGAGACGGGCTTTCACATCGAGGTAAATACCGTAATAGCGCGGCACAGGATTCTCCGTTTCAGGATTGGGCGGTCTGGCTTGCTTGCTCGGGGAGCTTCGGTCAGCCGATAGGCTGGAGTTCTTCGATGACGAACTCGTCTTCGACGAAGTAGCGGACACGGGTTTTCTTATATTCGCGCCTGCTGTATATGAGCTTGCGTTCTTCCAGGCCGGTCGCCTCGGCGATTTCACGGCCGAACTGCTCGCATTCTTCTTCAGAAACTCCGTGGACCATTGTGAAGTGTGAGTACGGCCAGTCGTCATAAGTCGGTCGTTGATAACAGTGGGTTACGGCCGGGTGCTGCGCCATTATGTCGCCGACTTCCTGCGCCCGGTCTTCGGGAACTTTCCATACGATCATGGCGTTCGACGAGAACCCGGCCCGCCGGTGATGAAGCACGGCGCTGTAACGGCGCATGATCTTCTGTTCGGTGAGTTCGGCTGCTATTTCAAAGACTCTGGCGACCGACATTCCAAGTTGTTCCGCCATGCTGTCGAACGGCCGGGGAACCAGTTCGAGGTCATCCTGCATTACGCGGATGTAGTCGATGGTGTCCTGTGTGACGGTGGGTGCAGGGGTCGTAGGGCTGTCGGGCACATAGGCCTCATTAGCCGCCGATTTGCCTGTCACCATGTCGAAGTTGACGCCGATTTTGAAGAACCGGATTGTTGGCAGCAGGCGTGTGGACTCTGCTCCGGTCAACAGGCCGAGTTTTTCAACTTCGTCTTCAAGCGAGCGGCTGGGAGGCACCGCGATGGTGAACCAGAGGTTGAAATATCCGTCGCGTTCGTAGTTGTGACTGATTCCCGGATGTCGATTGAGGAGCCGAGCGGCTTTGTCGAGCCTGTCCTCCGGGAACCGCATTGCCACCAGCATCGACTGGTAGCCGAGCTTTCGAGTGTCGAATATTGCCCCGATCTGGCGAACGACGTTCTTCGACCGCAGAACGACAAGGCGGTCTATGACGTCCTGCTCGGTGGTGCCGACCTGGCTGGCGATTTCTCTGAACGGCTCGGCAACAAGCGGGAACGCTGACTGGACCTGGTTCATGATCTTGCGGTCAATAGCGTCGAATTCGTCGAAGGTCATGGTATTTGCTTGCTTATCCGCCGGTGCAATTCTAGTAGCCAGTGCGCCGCTCGCCGCAAACGCAACCGCCGGCGCAAGCGCAATCCCTGGCGCCGGTTCACCGCCTGGCGAGTGCGTGAGAGAATTAGTGGACGCTCCAAGCATGGATTGTATCGCAGCGGAAGTTGGTTCTGTGACCGGCAAATGCGCAGAAAACCGTGAGCAGTGTTTCTGCCAGTCATCAGGGACAAATCCTGCCGTTCTGCGGGTGGAATCTGCCACTGGCTACCGGCTGGCAGACCAGATTTCGACCGCCTGGCGTGATGTGAACTCTGGCTTCCACCCGAGAGCGACCAAAGCTCTTTCGGTCGAGGCCAGCCACGGGTAGGTGATCAGGGCAAGCCCGGGACCGGGCGACTTGTTCTGGAGACGGAGCGCCCAGCCTGCACTGATGACCGACTTAAGGAGCGCAAGTGGGACCGGAATTCTTGTCGCTCCAGAAATACGTGCGAGTTCACTCCACCTGACGGTCCCCTCACCTGTGATGTTGAAAAGCCCGGCGGCGTTTTCGGCCTGCAGCACCAGGACGATCGCAGCCAGAAGGTCGTCCAGGTGGATGAACTGCATATCGGGATCATGGCCCATCGGCACGGGCAGGAATTTCATTCCAAGCGATTCGGAAATGAAGTTCGACGCGCCTGGCGACATTACGGGGCAGGCGCGCAATACTGTGATTTTCACTCCGTCTGGCTCTGGATGATCGTTGGCGAACTGAGAAATAATTCGTTCGGTTTCCACTTTGTGCCGCGAGTACTGAAAGCCGGGCGTCGGCAGGGTTCGGTCCGATTCACGAAACGGCCTGTTGTTGCTCGCGCTGGCGCCGTAGACCGTTGTGCTGCTCAGGTAGACGAAACGCTTGACGCCGGTTTCGGCAATCGCTTCGAGCAGTTGCCCGGTCGCCTCGACGTTTATCGAGTGTGCGTATGCCTCATCGCGGTGTGTCTGGAGCAGGAACACAAGGTGGATTACGGTATTGACGCTGTGTTCGCTAATGACCGCAGCGAGCGGCTCGCGTATATCTTGATCTATCGTGACCAGTTTTTTCGAGGCGTGCCGATCAAGCGCCTGGCGGTATGTCCTGGAGTGGGCCAGGTCGAGGGAAACGACCAGGTCGATCTCTTTCAGGCCCAGCAGTTTCGCGACCAGCGCCGCACCGATGTAGCCGGCGCCCCCGGTTACGAGAACGCGGGCGGGGCCTTCAGGCACCGTCTACCTCATCGGTGAAGTCGAAGCCGATCTGACCGAGGCCCGGGATGATGCAGGCAAAGTCGATCCGGTGTGGGCCCCGCGTAAGTTGCTCGCCGACAACGCTGATAACGATCGAGCGGTTCATCTGCAGCCCGAAGGTGTTTTCCTTGCTCACCTGGTCGAAGCCGATCGTTACGCCGTCGTTTTCGAACGATGTCTGGTCCATCGGGACTTCTTCGGACTCGTCGACCCGCAGCGGGACGAGGCCGTGTGCGTATCCGGAACCCAGCGAATTTTTCAGCGTGAAGCTCCAGCCGGTCGGCGTATTTTGCAGGCTACCCCTGACATAGAGCCGCCTCAGTATGAACGCTGGCACACCCGGCATCTAACGACTCTTTCCCGGTTTGGCGCTGCGTGGTTTCAGACGCTAAGTTTAGTTCCCCCGAAGCCTGGCGTGCATACGATAAATCCCCAGTTCGGCAGCAATCGCGCTTTTTGGGCAGCGCGCCAGCACCGTTCGTTATCTGTGCATGGCCGCAGATTTTCGCCTTATTCGCCCTGGTGGCCCGTCAAACCTCGAAGCTCGCCAGCAATCTTTCCCTGTGCCGCCACTCGTCGTACATACTCTCGTAAACCCCGGCGTGGGCGGCGTCGGGTTCGTATTTCGATAGTTCGGTGGCCCGGATCACAGCATATTCGGCTATCGATGGACCGTTGCCAGTGCCTGCCGCAATTTGCGATAGCGCGCCAAGCGATGTCGTTTCGCCAGATTCAGCGACTCCGATTTCGCAGTCGAGCACACCGGCCAAAATACTCCGGAAAGCCTTCGTCTTCACCATGCCGCCACCGATCGCGATGCTCAGAGCCGGTCCGCGGAAGCTGTCCAGCCTTTCCAGGTTGTGCCGAATGCCGAAGGCGAAGTTTTCCAGCGCCGCCCGGGCGATTCCAATTCTGTCAGGCGGCTCGAACGAGATTGGCACGGGGAACAGGAGACCGCCGGTCCGCATACCGACGTTTGCCATGTGAACGAAGGACGGTCCGAGGAACGATGAGATTCCAGTCGCACCCGGCTCGATTTTCGCGATCGCGTCATCGATCGTGTCCATCACGTCAGCGGTGGTCAGTTTCGTGGTGCCGTGCTTTTTGTTGGGGCTGTTTTCTGCTGCGTTATCCGGTAGGCCGTGCAGCAGCGACAACAGCCACTGGTATGTGCGGCCTGTTTCGCCGGCATTGCCTTCAAGGACCCAGCGGTTCTCGATCACATGACGACCGGTCCACATGGCCCGCGTGTCGTCAAATACAGGTCGTTCCGTCACTCGCTGGCAGGCCGTACTCCAGCCCGAGACGATTCCGACCGCATTCGGCAGCTGGGCTCCGAGCCCGAGTAGTCCCGACTGCGTGTCGGGGCCGCACGCCACGACCGGTATGCCAGTCGGAAGCCCAAGTCTCTTCGCGGTATTGCGCTTGAGCTTTCCAACGACCGTGCCAGCGGGGCAGGTTGCGGGCAGGGTGATGTCGCCGAGGTTCAGCGCCGGCGCCAGCGCCCGCGCGGGTTGGCCGCTGGCGACAAGGCCCAGGCCCGACTCGACCGCGAGCGATTGTTCCATCAGCAATTCGCCGGTCAGTTCGAGCACGATCCAATCGGCAATTGCACATACGGTCCTGGTCCGCCCGTAAATATCTGGTGCGTTGGCCGCGAACCATTTCAAGCGCGCCCATGCAGTGAGCACCCCGGGTCCGTGGCCGGTCAGTTCCCATACGTCGACCATCGTGTTCGAGTCGATTTCCGCGCCCTCGAATACTGCACGCATGTCGCGGTCGGGCCCGCCGTACAGCGGACGCCCTTCAAGATCGAGCAACACAATGCCCTGGTGCTGCGAAGTGACGCCGATTCCCGAAATGTCGACGGGGGCAAGACCCGATTCAGAAAGTGCAGATTTGATCGTCGAGACTATTCGTCTCAGGGCCAGCGCCGGGTCGAACTCGACCGCGGTGTCCGGGCCTCCCTCGGGTTTGAAATAGGCGACCGGCGACCTGGCTATCGCCAGTGGTGCGCCCGTTGCGGGTCCAACTGCGACCTTTATGTGGCTTGATCTGAAATCGATCGCCAGATAGTGGCGTGTTTTTTTACGTGGCGCCACGTCGAGTTCCCCATCCCGCTGATTTGACGAAATTATCTTGATTATCGCCTTGCGAGAACCGGAGCGGGTTTTCGCTCATCGCCTGTGAGTGGCGCTGTGCCGTTTCGGCAGTGTGACCGCCATTGTGCGGCGCGGGCATGACGTTTTCCAGTCTGATCAGCGATAAGCCTGGTTCGATGTGATGCGATGGCAATATGTCGAAGGTGAGCAACGATTCGGCGTCGAATGGGGCAGGTATCGGGATCTTCATTGCCCATCTGCCCCCAATCTGGCACCCGCGCCCATGTCTTCGGCGATGTATTCCGCGGCGAGGTTGCCGCTGCGGACCGCCGACTCCATTGTTGAGGGCCAGCCGGTGTCGGTCCAGTCTCCAGCGAGGTAGAAGCCGGGCAGGGGAGTCCTCTGGGACAACCGGGATTTTTGTGATCCGGGGACTACACGGAACGTGGCCTCAAGCATTTTTACGACCGTGAATTTATGTATTTTTGCTCTTTGCGCCTCCGGGAACACCCGCGCCATTTCGGCGGTGAATATCGCGCGGAGCTCCTGTTTGGAGCGGTCTTTCCAGTCCCACGCCCCGCTCAACGAGATGACGATGTGCTGACCACCGCCATCATCCCTCGACTTCAGGTCGGTGTCGTTGAACACCCACTGTAGCGGGCTGTCGAGCACGGCCACGTATTTTTCCCGCAACACTGGCCGGTCGTACCAGATGTGAACAGCCACGATAGGGGCGGTTTTGATGGATTCTGCGGGAGTGAAGAAATCGTCCGGACTGTCAGGTCCTCCGGGTACTTTGGGAAGCAGCGGCGTCATTGCGGCTGCGGGGACACTTGATATTACTGCCTCTCCGTCGATGGATTCACCGCCAGTTGTCAGTACGCCCGTGATTCTGGCGTCGTCGATCTTCAGTGACGCTACATCGACACCGGTCCGTATCTCGCCACCGTGCAGTTCGATGAATTGGCGGGCGTTATCGCCGGCCAGCGTCGAAAGCCCGACCAGCGGAATGCCCATTGCCGGGTTTCGCGCCGGTCCGAGCAGGGCGATTTTAAAAAGCATGATGCCGGTATAGGCGCTGACGACCGAAATGTTGTCGTTGAGGGAGGGCAGAATGATGAGGTTCCAGAAATTCTGGATGGTTTCGTCGTTCTGTCCGTGGTCTCGCAGCCAGTCATCGAAGGTCACGTGGTCGTGGACTGAGTCGGGATTCAGGCGGGTGAGCCTGATGCTCAGAAGTCCCCACAGAATCCGCATCTTGCCTCTGAGTCCCACATGTCTGTAACCGAGCAGGGCGGAAAGGTTTGCAAGTGGGCCCGGGAGTTTTCGCGCCCGCAGCTGGCTGAGGCGTCCGTGTTTCAGCACCGGCAGGGCCATGCGCTTTTCGAGCCTGACCTGGTCCCAGGCGCCGATGTCCCTTATGTATTGCTGGAACTGAACGCATGCTCCAACGAAAACATGCTGGCCATTGTCGATTTCGGCTCCGGTCTCTCTATCGGTAAACGAATAGGCCCGGCCACCGAGAAACGGGCGTTTCTCCAGGACGATCGGCTTCAGGCCCAGTTGAATCAGGCGTACCGAGGCGGCAAGCCCGGCGATACCGCCGCCTATGACGACTACGGTCCTTGTTGCCATTGGTTACAGGAACCTGAACCCACGACCGCGGAGCCAGATAATTGCCAGCAGCCGGAACTTCTGGAATTTTGAAAGCCCGACGCGGTTGTTCAGCACGTCGTAGTCGTTCTTTTCGATCTGGTCCAGCAGAGTTTGATAGACGCTGGTCATTGTTTGCGGGCAGGACCTGGACTGCCTGTCGAGGAGGGGGAAGAGACGAACGCCTGACGCGAGGTATTTTCGGGCCCGCTCGACCTGGAACCTCATAAACCGCCTGAACTCGGGTGTGACCCGCTTGTTGCGAAGGTCGTCGACCGAAACACCGTATTCAGCCAACTCGTCGGCGGGCAGGTAGACCCGCCCGTTTTCCAGGTCTTCGGTAATGTCACGGAGGATGTTTGTCAGCTGCAGGGCGATGCCGAGATCGGTCGCGTATTTTACTGCCCGCTCGTCTTCGTACCCGAACACTTCGATGAGGGCCAGCCCTGTCGCACTGGCGACGAGTTTGCAGTATTTGACCAGGTCGTCGAACGTTTCGTACTTCGCACCGTCGAGGTCCATGAGGCAGCCGTCAAGTACATCGAGCAGGTGTCTCTGGTCGATCGGGTAACGGTGCAGCGTGTCGCCAAGTGCGAGCCACATATCGCCATCGGCCCTGCCGTCGTAGGCATCGGCAAGTTTGACTCGCAACGAATCCAGCGCTTCCCCGGCGTCGTCGCCATATTCGCCATTATCGACTATGTCGTCTGCCAGCCGACAGAACGCGTAGCCAGCGTAGACGGAATTTCTTTTGGCCGGCGGCAGGGTGACGAACGCATAGTAAAAGTTGGACGAGGCAGCTTTAGTGGCATCTGCCACCGCTCTGTAGGCGTGTGCGATCTGCTCGGGTGTGGCGCCTGCCACTGGTATTACCGTTGTTCCCGTCGTTCCTGGCGTGGTGTTCATGGCGTTCATTTTTGGCACGTCAGTTGCCGGGCCTTGCTGAAGACTTGAAGGCGCTTGCCGGTATGAGGCTCAACCTGAGCCTTGATCGCAGCCATGTTGCAGCCAGGATTTTCGTCTTGTCGAGCTTTGACAGCGTTGGCCGAGTGCTCAAAACATCGTAGTCCTGGCGTTCGATCGCCTGCAGGACAGCAAGCCCTCCGCGGGTGAATAACGCGAGGTCGGACCCGAGGGAACGTTCGAGGTGATCGCCCAGCGGGTGTCCGGCGACGAACAGTTTTCTCGCACGGTCGACCTGAAACCGCATTAGCGCCCTGAACCGGTCATCGGTTTTGCCTTCGGAAATCTGCTCTTCCGAAACCCCGAACCGGTCGAGGTCTTCAAGTGGAATGTAGATCCGGCCGATTTCGTAATCACGTTTTACGTCCTGCCAGAAGTTTGTGAGCTGCAGGGCAGTGCAAATGTGATCGGACATTTCCTGCAGGCCGGGTTCTCTAACGCCACCCAGGTAAAGGACCAGGCGCCCGACCGGATTTGCTGAATAGGTGCAGTAGTCGATCAGGTCGTCGTACGTTTCGTGCCGAATGATCTGTTGATCGCGTCTGTTGGCTTCAATCAGGCGCATTAGCGGGTCGGCCGGGATATCGAATATTCGAATGGTTTCGGATAGCGCTACGAAATACGGGTGTGTTGGAATTGTGTTGCTTCGCGAATCAGGCCTGCCGGAATCCGGGTAGCAGGCGTCGAGTTGTTGCCCCCACAGATCGAGCAATGCCAGCCTGTCGCCGTCAGCCTCGTCACCGAGGTCGTCGACCCCGCGCGAAAAGGCGTATATCGAGTAGAAGTGGCGGCGCAGACGTTTTGGGAGGAGACGAGAACCGACGCTGAAGTTCTCGTAGTGGGTCCGGGCCAGGTCTTCGCACAGGGCGAACGCTGCGTCCAGGTAATCTGGCGAGTCGGGCCCGACTTCCATGCTCGGGGCCGGGAGCTCGACAGCCGTTGTAGCTGACTGGGTCATGGGCTGCCGCGGGTCTTCTGGCGGGCGTCCGGCGTGGCCCGGCTACGAGCTACAGCCCCATCACCTGAACGACGACCTGGCGGGGTTTGGGTTCGTCCAACTCAACCAGCAAAATACGCTGGAATTCGCCCAGCAGCGGGTTGCCGTCGATCACCGGCACGATTTCTGAAGTGCCGAGGATCATGTGCTGGCAGTGGGCGTGGCCGTTGGGGCACTCGTTCGGGCGCATGCTCACAGTGCGCTTTTCGAAGTCATTGTGTCCGTAGTAAATGTCTTTGGGGGCGCTTCGTTCGAGGAAGTGCTCCATGTCCTGCAGGAGCAGTGGCTCGCCCTCGTTGATTATCACCGAGAATGTGGTGTGGGTGCTGTAGACCGAGACCTGGCCGTGCTTTATTCCCGATTCAGTCACGAGTTGAATCACGGTGTCAGTGAAGTCGATTATCTCAGGAGCGTCAGTCGATTCGACCTTTACGATCCTGCTGAACACTTTGTAGTCGGCGCCGGTCGTCAGCCCGCCGGGGGTGGTGCCGTTCAACACGCTAATTCTGCCAGCCTCAACTGCCGACAACCGACGTGCCTTTTCCGAATGCAAACTTATTTCCCCCTGACACACCAGAACCGGCCAGCGCTCGGCCCAGTTCTCAGCGACGCTAACTTACAACAATCCCACGGAGAATACGCGCTTCAACGCTGTCGAATTTCAGCCAATTTCCCAGCCAAACTCCCGGCCAAACTCACGGCCATAGACATGGTACTTGAACATGTGCGGTTGGGCATCTGTCAAAACAACTACCAGTAACGCCTGTGCCTGCTACCCGGGCAATGCTGTGCTCAACGGTTTATTTCGACAAACCAGTATAGCGATTCTGCAGGGTGGTTCGACACGGAGGCGGTCGAAACCTGGTTTGAGATTGTTTGTCTGCGGCGTTGGCAGGTGGGGCGGAAACGGATTCCATGACCCGGCCCATGCTGTCGCCACGGGGTGAATCACACCGTCACGATGGACTGATCTTCGATAGTGAGCGCCGAATGAGCTTCCATGAACGCGGCCATGAATATCGTCAATGAAGCAGTCGCGCGTTTCGAAGACCGGCCCAGTTGCAACAGGGACGACAGGTTCAGCGGAGACCTCGAAAGGTGTTTGAGGTATGCGGTTACCCCACGCTGGCGCGGCCCCGACCCGGCGCGGTCGATGATCGTCGGAAGGTCGAAGTCCCAGGCGTCGAGCACGCTTAATACCGATATCCAGGGTATTCCAGCCGTACTGGCAACGGCCGCCACGGCGTGGGTTTCGGTATCGACTGCGACGGCGTTCATCGTTTCCCCGAGCCAGCGTTTCATTCCAGATGTTCTGGCAACTCTTGAGACTGTGACAACGGTCCCGTGGTGATAGTCAAGTCCTGCCACTTCGACAGCGGTGCGGGCTGCCAGCCGCAGGGTCCGGTCGGGGCCGAGCGATTCGGTTGTGTCGACCATCGACCACTCAAACGGTGTGCCGGGAAGGTCTACGACACGGGCTGCGATCACGATATCTCCAGATTGTTCATGGTCTCTCGTGGCGCCACAGAACCCGAAAGATATGAACGCTTCGGGGGAAAACTGTTCGATGGCCCACTGCGTTGCACGACTTGCCCGTTGGGTCCCAGACCCACTCAGCACGACAGCCGGTATGCGTTTGGCTTCATGATCGGCCGGGGGATCCAGGGATTTCGGGCGGTACGCTATGAAATCTTCCGGTGCTTCGACCACGCTGTAATCTCCGGAACGGATGATTCCGGCTGCCTCGCGATACAGTGACCCAAGTGCGACGATCATATGAGTTGGCGTTTAGTTTTTGGCATCCGGCAACGGACCCGCGGGTCTTCTGACCCCGGCCAATTTTAGCTCCAGGGCCCTGGTCTCGGGCACAAAAATAACCCCTTTACGACTCCCGCACCAGTAAGAACTCGCCCAGTTCGATGAACTCTGCCGCTGCGCTGCCAGAAAGATCGAGCGACTCTATCATCCGCTTGCCTGCAACCCACCTCTGTTCAGCCATGGACTGACAGTAGTCATGGGTGCCAAGTTGTTCCATGACTTCGAGGACAACGTGTACATCTTCTTCATGCAGGTCGCCCTCAGTCCGGAAAATCTCTTTCAGGCGTTTTGCACTGGCCCCTGTCGATGCGCTCAGGGCGTGAACGGCAGGGAGCGCCTTTTTCTTGCGTTTGATATCAGCGCCGACGGGCTTACCTGTTGCCACTCCGCCCCAGACTCCCAGCACATCGTCACGAATTTGAAATATGCGCCCGAACTCGTGTCCGATTGCCTTCAGGGCGTTAGCTTTCTGCCGGTCAGGTCCGGACCTGGGAGCCACGAGTCCGCCCAGGTACATCGAGGCCTCGAAGAGCGCCCCGGTCTTTCGCTCGATCATGTCGAGGTACTGCTCAACGGTCACGGACTCCTCGGTTTCAAAGAATATATCGAGGTATTGCCCTTCCATCATTTTCAAGTAATGGCCGGTCAGTACGGACTCGGCCTCAAGCGCCACGTATTCCTCTACCCCCGCCGAGCGCAGTTTCCAGGCGGCGGCATCGGCGATTTTCAACATTGCATTGCCTGAAACGATCGCTGCTGGTTGGCCCCAGACGGCCCATACGGTCGGCCTGTGGTGACGCACGCGGTCCATGTCTTCGAGGTCATCGTGGATCAGCGAGAAGTTATGGACATATTCGAGTGCCACGGCGATCGGCGTCGCCCGGTCCAGGTCGCCGCCAACAGCATCTGCCGCCAGCATCGCCAGCGTGGGGCGCATCCGCTTACCGCCGGTCGAATTGGTGTGCGTGCCGTCGATCTCCTGCCATCCCATGTAGTAACGGTGGATGTCGTAGATGCCGGGTCCGGGCCCAGTTCCGGGCCTGTCCGATTCGGGAAAACCAGACAACTCGGCTCGCAGCGCAGCGTCGATCCGGTACTGGTAACGAGCGAAGAAGGCGGGCAGGGAAGGGGGCTGTTGTGATTGGTCCGGGTTCACAGAGATGTGGTTGTAAGTGTGGGGTCGAGAGCAACACAGGTTATCGCGTTGCCAGCTGCGCCGGGGTGGTCAGGGCAGCGGGCGGTCGTCCGCGCCGATGTCTGTTTAAACGAAAGACCGCCGGCCATGTGGCCGGCGGTCTGGTTCGAGCGGTTAGCTCCTACTCCCCGGGAGTAGCCCAGGTTGAGGGGAAGGTTTACGACAATGGTGCAGGTGCTTTCGAACGGGTGTTGCCTGCCCAGTAACTCTCCCCTCACCCGCGCCCCGATACCATCGGGCCACCCGTCACCCCGCGGGGAGGGGGTTTTGAGACGACCTCTCAGATGTTTCGATTATTCGCAGTATCAGGCTGCAGAGATTTCGAGTTTCCGCGCCTTATTCGCCTCAAGCTTTGGAAGTTTGATCGTCAGCACGCCATCCTTGAAGGTCGACTCAGCCTTGTCGTAGTCGACGGTCTCAGGAAGTCGCAGTGCCCGGTAGTAATTGCCGGTCCGTCGCTCACGGATCAGGTAGCCGTCTGATTCCTCCAACGAGGAACCCTTCGCTTCCGCACGAATTGTCAGGACGTTGTCGTCGACGGAGACATCGATCTGGTCCCTGGTTGTACCAGGCACTGAAGCGGTGACCACCAGTTCATCGTTGTTTTGAACGACGTCGAGCGGAATGTTCCAGGCTTCCGGGCCAGAGTTACTCACGGTGTTTCTCACGAAGTTCCTCACGAGTGTGTTTCTGCCCGTAAAGAACCGGTCGAAGGGGTCGTCGAAAACTCGCAGGGGCCTGATCCCATAGGGATGCCATTTCACGATTGCCATTATTTGTTCCTTTTTTTCAGATAAGACACTGGCTTTATTGAAACCAGTCCTTGCTGTGTTCCTGCGTGCTGCCTGTTTGAGGCAGCCGGCAGAGTTTCGCGGTATCGTCATCAAAACGTATACGGTACGATTATAGAAATCTAATAGGCATCTTGTCAAATCATATAACTGCTATCGAGTGAGATATGCTATCATCTACTGGTTGCACTGCGTCGATTTGGAACCGAACGCACGTTTCTGCGAATCAAACGAGTTATGACCCAGAACTACTACGACAGACTCGGAGTCACCAAAAACGCCTCCGACAAAGACATCAAAGCGGCTTACCGCAGGATGGCGCGCAAGCTTCACCCCGACGTGAACCCGAATGATGAACGCGCCCAGGAACAGTTCAAAAAGGTGAACGAGGCGTATGAGGTCGTTGGAAATCCGGCGCACCGGAAGGACTACGACCAGTTCGGTGACAACTGGAAGCACGCCGATGAGATGCGGAACATGGGGGCTGGCCCCAGAGGCCACGCCGGTGGAGGTATGGGCTTCAACCTCGGCGACCTGATTGGTGCGGGTGCCGCCAACAGGGGCGGTGGCGGGTTTGGAAACTTTTACGACAACATGGGCGGGCATGCGGCGCGCCGGATGCGTCACGAGGGATCAATAGTCATCTCGCTGGACGAGGTTTACACCGGGGTCACGCGACAAATATCTATCGGATCTGACGGATCTGGCGGATATTCGGTGGCCGGCCGACGGGACCTCGAGGTCAAGATACCGAAGGGAGTGCCGGACGGCCGGCGCATCCGACTTCGCCCCGACGAAAACACCGAAATCACGCTTACCGTAAAAGTTCGCTCCGATAAGCGGTTCAGCCGCGATGGTGCGAACTTGCGTGCCGATGTAGCTGTGCCGCTGCTCAGTGCGATTCTTGGCGGGGAAGTGGAGGTCCCGACCATGACAGGCCGGATCGCCCTTCAAATCCCGGCCGGCACCCAGAACGGCAGGTCTTTCAAGATCAGGGGCAAGGGTTTGCCGAAGATGAACTCCGATGAATTTGGCGACCTTTTCGCCACGATCAAAATCCGGCTACCGGAATCGCTCACGGACCAGGAAAGAGACCTTTATATGGAATTGCGCGGCATCCGTTCAGGTGCGGCACACGTGTTCTCTGGCGACGCCGATGCCGTTGTTGACGCTGGCAGCGCCGGCGAAAGAGGGGGTGGCCAATGACGATGGGACACAACGACCCGGTCTTCGCCATTGGAATCGTCGCCCGGATGGTCGGGTTGCACCAGCAGACGCTCCGGAACTATGAGCGCTGCGAGCTGGTGGTGCCTCAGCGATCGAGCGGCGGGACCAGGCTCTATTCGAATCGAGACGTCGAGTTGATCCGCAAGATTCTGGAATGGAAAGAGGAGTTCGGTCTGAACCTTGCCGGCGTCGAACTGATGTTGACACTGACGCAGCGGATCAATGAGTTAGACAGTCATGTGAGGAACTTGACGGTCGAGGTGGTCAAGCTACGAGAAGGCCAGGTGAGACTGTCGGGTTAGGGACGCTCCAATTCGACCCGTTCGATGAAATGGCCGGAAACCAGGGCCATAAATGGCAGGAGAGTGAGAGATACAAGAAATGGTATTTGATCCAAGACAACAAGAATTTACGGCGCAGGCGCAGGCTGCCCTGGGGCTGTCACAGCAAATCGTCGTCAAAATGCGACAAAACCAGTGGGATACCGAGCACCTGCTATTGGGGCTGTTGCAGGTCGAAGGCTCGTTGGCTGCCAAAATTTTAGAAGAGTTGAATGTCAATGCAGCCGATCTGGTTGCTGCAATCGAACTCAAATTGAGTGACTCACCGACCGTGGGAGGAAACACCGGGCAGGTGCAGTTTTTTGCAACCGAACGCATCAAGGCGACACTGGATTCTGCAAAAGAGGAGGCCACCCGGCTGAGGGATGAATTGATCGGTGCTGACCACCTGCTCGTGGCGATCACCAAGAATGCTGATGGAGATGTTGCCGAGTTGTTCAAAGCACGGGACATCACGGAGGAACGCGTTTACCAGGCACTGCTGGCTGTGCGGGGTTCGGCGAGAGTCACTGATCCGCAGGCCGAGAGCAAGTACAGGGCCCTTTCCAAGTACAGCACCGATCTTACGGCGCTGGCGAGGGAAGGTCGTCTTGACCCGGTCGTTGGACGCGATCTCGAAATCCGCCGGGTGATGCAAACGCTTACGCGGCGCACCAAAAACAACCCGGTGTTGATCGGAGACGCTGGCGTCGGCAAGACCGCTATCGCTAACGGACTGGCCCTGAGGATCGTAGCCGGTGACGTCCCCGACACGCTGCAGGGGCGTCGGGTACTGTCGCTGGAAATGGGGTCGCTAATTGCCGGGGCGAACATGCGCGGTGAGTTTGAAGACCGGCTGAAAGCGGTTATGGACGAAATACGCCAGGCCTCTGGCGAGATCGTGCTGTTTATCGACGAGATTCACACTGTCGTGGGAGCAGGCGCGGGTGGTGGTGGTTCTCTCGACGCTGCGAACATGATGAAGCCAGCGCTCGCCCGTGGTGAACTCCAGACCATTGGTGCGACGACGCCGAACGAGTACCGCCGTTACATCGAGTCGGACCCTGCGCTCGAACGCAGGTTTTCGCCAATCTGGGTCGATGAGCCCGATGCCGAAACCGCGATCGAAATGCTTGAAACGCTGAGGCCGCACTACGAGCAGCACCACGGATTCAAGATCAGCAAAGGTGCTCTTGAAGCGGCGGTGCAGTTGTCGGCCAGGTACATCTCCGACCGGTTTTTGCCCGACAAGGCTGTCGACCTCATAGACGAGGCAGCAGCCAAGAAGCGAATCGAGAATCCCACCTGGCCGAAAGAAATGACGGCGATGCAGGAGCGACGCCAGAAGCTGACGGATGACGAGAACTCTGCTTCGGCCCGTGGTGACAACGAAGCTGCCGCCAACTTCAAAGTTGAAATCCTGCGCCTTGACGAAAAATTCACCGACGCGAAGCGCGAGTGGGAGAAGACCAACGAAATCAGCGACACGGTAACTGAATCGGACATCGCGGCGCTGATCGGCGAGCGCACCGGGATTCCGGTGGCGCGCCTGATCGAGGGCGAGGGTGAGCGCCTCCTGAACCTTGAGGAGCGACTGCATACCCGGGTCATCGGCCAGGACCATGCTGTCGAGGTGCTGTCAGACGCCGTTCGCCGGGCAAGGGCAGGTCTGAAAGACCCGAAGCGGCCTATCGGGAGCTTTATCTTCCTGGGTCCCACCGGGGTCGGGAAGACCGAGCTGGCCCGTGCGCTGGCCGAGTTCATGTTCGATGATGAAGACAACATGATCCGGGTCGACATGTCCGAGTTCCAGGAGCGGCACACCGTATCCAAGTTGATCGGTGCGCCCCCCGGATACATCGGCTATGACGAGGGGGGCCACCTGACTGATGCTGTACGCAGGCGTCCGTTCTCGGTGGTGCTGTTCGACGAAATCGAAAAGGCCCATCCGGACGTGTTCAACACACTCCTGCAGGTCCTTGAGGACGGCCGGCTGACCGACAGCCACGGCAGGACGGTCGACTTCCGGAACACGATCATCATCATGACCAGCAACCTGGGTTCTGAAGGCATCAACCGGGAGGCGTTCGGGTTCCAGAAGCAGAGCCGTGAGGATACCGAGGACACGCGAATGCGCATGCACGTTGAGGAGGCGCTGGAAAAGCAGTTCCGCCCGGAGTTCCTGAACCGTCTTGACGAGTTCATTGTGTTCGATTCGCTCACCCAGGACGACATCAAGAAGATTGTCGACAAGTTCATGGGTGAGGTAGCCGGGCGCGTGGCCGACCTGAAGGTGACGATTTCGCTGACCGAGGAGGCGAAGGAATGGCTGGCCAGGACGGGTTTCGACCGGATGTACGGCGCCCGGCCGCTCAAGCGAGCGATTCAGCGTCATGTCGAGAGTCCACTTTCAAAACGGCTCATTGCCGGGGAGTACCCGGAAGGGTCAGTGGTCGTGATCGACGCGGTCGACGGCGAGTTGACGTTCAGCCCTGGTGACCCGGACAATATTGGGGAAGTCGACGCATCAGCGGGCCAGCCAGAGGAGCCAGAAGTACCAGAGGTCACGAAGTCTGGCGAGTCTGAAAAAGAGTCGATCGCTCGATAACTGTCCGAAACCGGATTGAAAACAGAATAGACCTCCCTCTTTAACTCGAGATGGGAGGTCTATTCGCGTCTGCTGCCTTACCATGCGAGGCGTGGCTGACCAACCGACACCAGAAATCGTGCCCCCGCCAGAATCCGGCCCGGCGCCAGCTCACAGACCTTCCGCTGGAGTCGGGTTCGCCGGTTTTATTTTGCGACACCGGCGTGCTTATCAGATAGTCATCTGGTCGGTAGTCGTGATCGCCATAGCCGGCGGGACGATATCCTGGCTGGTCGGCTGGCTCGATGTACAGGACGCTGGCTACTGGGGTGCGTTCGCAGTCAACCTTGTGGGCTCGGCTGCCGTGGTGGTGCCGATTCCCGGACTGTTTGCGGTGTGTGCGGCCGCGGCGCCAGAGCTCGGACTGAACTTCGTCTTGCTGGCGGCAGCCGGTGCCGTGGGTTCTACAATCGGGGAGTTGACCGGTTACCTGGCTGGATATGGAAGCCAGGGTGTCGTACAAAAATCGCGGTACTATTCGCGTATTAGCAACTGGGTAGCCAGGCGTGGCGGGTTCGCACTTTTCGTTCTCGCTGCGGTGCCCAACCCGCTGTTCGACATTGGCGGAATTGCGGCTGGTTCGCTGGGGTATCCGATTTCCAGATTTCTGCTGTGGGTCGGGCTCGGCAAATCAATCAAGTTCCTGGTGTTTGCCTACGCCTGCCGGCAGGGTATTTCGTGGCTCGCAGATCTTGTCTGAACACCATAATTCCAGCATGGCCGATTCTTCACAATCCGAGGTCCCAGAAGCGCAAGGTCCCACCGGGGCGCCAGGTGATGCGCCAGGCGCTGCGCCAGGGACCGCTATTCAGTTGGCCGGGTTCCAGCTGTGGCTGTCGAAAAACCGGGAGCGTGTATTCCGGCTCGGCCTGATCACGTTTGTTGTTGGCTTTGTGATCGTCGGCGTGACGCTGTGGTTGACCGGCAATTTGAACACGGAAAACATCGGTTACGGCGGCGTGTGGATTATTGGCTTTATTGCGGCGGGCTCGATAATCCTGCCCATACCCGGCCCTGCGGCTGTATGTATTGCTGCTGCACCGGACCTGGGACTTACCCCGCTGTATATCGGGGTTGTATCTGCGTCGGCTGAAGCCCTGGGCGAAATGACCGGCTACATGGCGGGACTGTCGGGCCGCTCCTTTCTTGAGCGAAACAAGTATTACCCGAAATTTCACTCGCTGCTGGTGCGCCGAGGGGGAATTATCCTGTTTGTTGGCGCAGCCATCCCGAACCCGTTGTTCGACGTTCTGGGGATCGCCGCGGGCAGTATCGGCTACCCGATCAAAAGGTTTCTGGGGGTTGTATTTATCGGCAAGGCAATCAAGTCAACGGGCATCGCCTATCTCTGCTTCTGGGGGATTGACTCGTTCGCCAGGTGGCTGGGATGAGCGACGGCGCTGGACGATTAGCGGTTGTTCTCGTCGCCGCGGGCCAGAGTTCGCGCATGGATGGAGTGGACAAGCAAGTGACTCTGCTCCGTGGCGAGCCAGTTATTTCGCATTCCCTTCGTGTGTTCGAGGAGTCCGACCGTGTCGGGCCAGTTGTGCTCGTGATGTCGGCTGGCAACCTTGAGGCAGGGAAGGCCGCGGTTGCGGGGGGCAAGTTTGCGAAGGTTGTCGCGGTGGTCGCGGGTGGAGAGCGCAGGCAGGACTCGGTGAGGGTCGGCCTCGATGTTCTGGTCGGGCAAGACACAGGTCCTCCCGAGTTCGTTGCGGTCCACGATGGAGCCCGTCCCTTTATCGACTCTGAGATGCTGGAACGCGGCCTGAGCACGGCTGAGAAAATCGGAGCGGCAATAGCGGCTGTTCCTGTAAAGGACACGATAAAAGTCGCGCCCCACCGGCTGGTAACCAAGACTCCCGACCGTTCGGAAATGTGGGCCGTGCAAACTCCGCAAATTTTCCGGTTCGACGTGCTGGAAGCGGCCTATGAAACTGCGACTGAAGATGTGACCGACGATGCCTCGATGGTCGAAGCCGTTGGTGGTCTGGTGGCAGTCTTCGATGGGTCGAACGACAACATCAAGATCACCACACCCGAGGACCTTGAACTGGCGGGTCTGATTTTCGACCGGCGAGCGGGTGGTTCAGCGAGCAGTTCTTCGATGGGCGCGGCCCGTGGTGCAGGTTCGAGGTCTGGCGTAGGCTTCGATGGCCATCGCCTGGTCGAGGGAGGGCCGCTAAGGCTGGGCGGGGTCGACATCGAGTTCGACCGCCACCTCGAAGGTCATTCCGACGGCGACGTGCTGCTCCATGCGATAGCCAGTGCGATTCTCGGGGCGGCTGGTCTTGGCGACCTCGGTGGCATGTTCCCGTCTTCCGATCAGCGCTACGCGAACTACGACTCGACGCAATTTGTTAAAGAGTCGGCCCGGCAGGCCTTGAAAGCCGGATGGCTGGTCGATCACGTCGATGCTACGATCATTGCCCAGCGGCCCCGACTCGCTTCGGAGTTGCCCCGCATGATGGAACAACTTGGCGCTGTCGAGGGCATCGCAAGCTCCAGCATCAACATTAAAGTCACGTCGACCGATCATGTCGGCGCGATAGGTAACGGCGAGGGCATCGCGGCCCAGGCCGTCGTCACCCTGGTTCCCGCAACAGCCTGAGCCTCCAACCGCCTTATTCTGGCAACTACATGATCAAGTTCTACAACTCGCTCACGCACACCAAAGAAGAGTTCGTCCCGATTGGCGACGAAGTGAAGATGTACGTGTGCGGGGTGACGGTATACGACGATTCGCACCTTGGACACGCTCTGAGCAGCATCGTGTTCGACGTGCTTCACCGGTACCTTGAATTCCGCGGGTACAGGGTCCGCAGGGTCCATAACTTCACCGATGTCGACGACAAGATCATCAACCGGGCCAATGCAGACGGCGTCTCGACAGAAGAAATTACCGCCCAGTACATTGAATCGTTTTTCGAGTCGATGGACGGGCTGAATGTGCGGCGGGCGACGGTGCACCCGCGGGCGACCGAGGACATGCCCGAGATCATCGGCCTGATTCAGCGGCTGGTTGACGGCGGAGCGGCCTACACACTGAACGGCTCGGTCTACTTCCGTGTCCGCAACGACGACGATTATGGGAAGTTGAGCGGGCAAAACATCGAGCAAATGCTCGAATCTACCCGCCACGAGATGGAAGGTGGGAAGGAACATGCCGCCGACTTCGTCCTGTGGAAAGCCGCGAAGCCCGATGAACCCAGGTGGGACAGTCCATGGGGGCCGGGCCGGCCTGGCTGGCACATCGAGTGTTCGGCAATGGCGTTCAAGCACCTGGGCGAGCAGATCGATATTCATGGCGGGGGACTTGACCTGATCTTCCCGCACCACGAGAACGAGATCGCCCAGAGTGAAACGGCGTCGGGTGCGGTGCCGTTCGCGCGGTTCTGGATCCACAACGGTTTGTTGCGTATCGCAGGCCAGGAAATGAGCAAATCGCTGGGCAATGCGTTCAACGTCAAATCTGCTTTAGAGGAGTTCAGTTCGGATGCTATCCGGCTGTGGATATTGCAGAGTCACTACCGGTCGAATCCGCTGCTCGATAAAGATCTGATCGCTTCCGCTGAGAGGTCGATGCGCCGGATTCGGCAGGCCGTCGAAATCGAGTCCACAGATTCTGATGATTCAGTTGATTTTCGGCCGTTCGAGAAACGCTTTGTCGAGGCGATGGACGACGATCTCAACACGCCGCAGGCGATCGCTGCGATATTCGATCTCTGCCGCGAAGTGTTCCGGGGCCGCGACGCAGGCATCGACGTTTCAGATGCTGCCGAGGCTATACGCGACCTTACGGGCGTGCTGGGACTCACGCTGGAAGCGCCGCCCGATAAATCAGGACTTTCTGACGACGAAATCGAAGCGCTGATCGAGCAGCGAAAAGAGGCCCGTGACGCCCGGTGCTGGGGCGATGCGGATGCTGTTCGCGACCAGCTTGCGGAGTCGGGCATTTCGATTGCCGACGGTGCTGGCGGCACTACCTGGTCTCGGGATTAGGGTGCCAGTGGCGCGTTTTCCCCGACAGGTATGGTATTGGCTGAATCGATAAGGCCGAGCCGGCGGACGCTGGTTCCCGCGTCGGCCTCCGGCCTCCCCGGAATTACATTTGCCGGCACGTTGCCCGGCCGGTTAGTCCCAGAGTGTCTGCAGCAGGTCCCGGCTCCTTACAACGGCATCTTTGTTGTCGACTATGCGCGCTGAAGTTTCGAGCGCAACGATGAACGGTTTCGAATTGACCAGCTCGCCAACCGATTCCCAGTCGATTACTCCGGTCCCAACTTCCATGTGCTGGTCCCTGACGTTGCCCGCGCCCTCGGGTCCGCGGGCGTCGTGAACCTGGACATGCCGTATTCGATCACCGAAGGTTTTAATTCCGGCATCGACGCCGCCGGACCCCCACGCATGGCCGACATCGAATGTGATCCCGACCGCCGGGCTGTCAATTGCGTCGACCGACTCCGCCAGCTCCTGATGCGAACGGATCACCCAGCCCGGAATGTAGTGCATGTTTTCGAGTCCGATTACGACTCCTGAGTTCTCGGCAACCGGCGCTGCGGCCTTCACGAAATCGAGATAATGCGACATCGACACGACGCGGTCGGCCTCAGAAATCACTTCCGGCTCAAGTCCGGGTATATGGAGTTTGCCGGGGTGAAGAACAATGATCTCGACCCCGAGTTCGCCCGCCACTTTGATCTCGCTAATAAGTTCCGCCAGATCGCGCTCCCGCGTCGCCCTGTCGTGCGAACCCGGCAGCGCCGCTGGCGGGAAATGGTGGGTGTACCGCATGCCATGTTCGCTCGCCATTGCCGAGAGGAATGCTCGATCGTCCGAACTCACGTCTGCGAGGCGAATGGGTCCGTTGAACTCGACACCGCCGAATCCGTGCTCGGCGGCCCACTCGACAGCGAGCCGTGCCGTAGATGGGCTTCCTATGGAAGATGTCGCGAAACTGAATGTGGTCATGGTCATCCAATTGTTTCGGTTTGGCGGGCAGGGAATATGGTTGGAGTCGTCCGGGTGAGGGTTGGACGAGGTTGGGAACCCGCTCGAAGAGGATACCGTTCGCCCAGCTCCAAAATCCTTGCTTTCGCCACACTATTCGAGCACAAGGGTCAGACTTTGCGGGGCCCAAGTGACAGTGGTCTGGTTGACCGGTTTTCGAGGCCAGCGTCCCCTTCAGCGCGGTACCTGTTGAGCCATTTATAGCCGGTCTTGCGGCTTATCCCGTACAGGCGGCAACTCTCAGCAAAGCTGTCCAGGCTGGTTTCGACATGCTGTATGAAAGCTTTGCGTGACTCGATTAGGCTCATGGATTTCCAGGGCATGACCGATACACCTTCGCGATACGGGTTGCTCCTTTCCCGGCAGTGTTACCTGTGTCCGGTACCTGCACTGCGGGTTAGGGAGTTAGAGTATGGCTGATTTTTCCAATATTCTGGGGGAGGATTCGTGGATAGTACCGTCATCTCGTAGAGAAGCGACAGGCCAATCCACCCACTGGTTCCCGATTTGCACCGGGCGGACATGCGTCCTCAGGGGGCACGTCCGAACTCTGCGGCGACACCCAGAGCGCGCGGTCGCCGGAGCAGAGGAACGAGGACCTGGTAGCGCTACACCACCGGGTTCAGGTGGACTGTTCCGGCGCTGCCGTCGACCGCGATCACCTGGCCGTCGGCGATCAGCTTTGTGGCTTCCTTCGTTTGAATTACGCAGGGGATTCCGTACTCCCGGCATATCAGCGCGGCGTGCTGAAAATTGACTCCGCCGTCGAGGATGAGCGCACCCAGCAACGGAAAGACCGGCACCCAGTCGGGGCCTGCGTTGTCGGTGACGAGGACCTCACCCCTTTTTACGTCTGGCGGCCGTGATGTTCTCGAAATCACGACCCGTGCCGTGCCGGTGAACGCACCCGGCGAGGAAGGTTCACCATGAAGCGTCGAGCCGTCTTCGCTGAGTCCTCGCAAGGGAGGTTCGCTTTTGTCCGCTGAATCGCCCTGATCTGCCGGCGGCTTCGTGCCGAGAAATTCCGGGGGTGAGAGTTTCGAGTTTTCAGCGAATTCGTCTTTCGCCTGGAGTACCAGAGAATACAGCCGCGAGTAATCGTCGGCATCAGCAGCGGTTTCGAGCTGGGCAAGTCGCAGGAAGAAAACATCGTCGGCAGCTTCAATCCACCCGTTTCGCGCAAGGGCGACCCCGAGCCGGTTGATCGATTCTCTGTACTCCCCGTTTGTGCATTGCTCGATCAGGAAATTGTGGTTTTCCATGAATTTGACTCTTTGGGTCGCGCGAAACAGCTCGAAGTCGAATTTTCTCCTGAGTTTTTTATCGGGTCCGATATTTTTGCGCACCAATCGGATCAGCTTAGTTCGCGCCTGTTTGGAATCCAGTTGCGCATGATTCAGTGCGTCGAGGTCCTGCCGGACAAACGACCCGATAGAATCCAGTGGGATTTCAGGTTTCATGTTCCAGGTGGGGTCGGAAGGGAGCCACGCGGACCCGTAGCCAAGCCCGTTACGCCGCCCCCAGGTCTTCAGTAGCAGGCGGAACCTTGATCGGAACTTTCGTACGGCCGATCGTTTGCCGGCACCGCGTTCGAATATGGCGTCGTAGCTGCGTTTCTCGAACGCGCCGGAAAGCCAGGGATCCGATTTTACGAGTGTGGCCAGCGCGATAAACCTCGCAACGAGCCTGGACGTCATGTGGTTGAGGCCGCGGGTCAGTCCGGCGGCTTCCACTTCTGGCCGACCGGTTATTGTGGCAAACATTTTCTCCAGCCTGCCGCTGTCCCCGAATCCCCTGGCCCCGCGCCAGTGGAGGTCTTGCATATGGTCGGCTGCCGTCTGCATCGTCGTTTGCAAATGCGCCAGTAGTTCAGGCAGTGGAGCTGTGTCACGCGGGCGGAGCTGATCCAGTTCAGCAAGTCGTTTGCGGAGCCGGGGTTCAATTATTTCGTGATAGTACGTCGTGCCCTTTTTGAGATATCGCTCACCTTTCCGCTCGTGCTTCATGAGCCGGGCGCTCCACTCTTGATCGTCATGCACAGGCTCGGCGGCGTAGACGAAGCCGTTGATGATCTTCTTTAGATACGGCCTCGCCTGGGGACTGGCGGCATAATCGACCGAGCGTTTCTGTGATTTGCCGGAAATGAGCCGGTAATCGATGTCTAGCGGCAATGTCGGCACCCGGTTGCGGGCGGAAAAACCGAAGACCGGTGTCCAGTGAAGCTCGGCTTCTGCGGGACCGTCCCATTCGACTGGAAAATCGGATTCTGCTTGCCTGCCGGTAGTAACAGGCCGGGACTGCAGGATATGAACAGTGTCGTCCTTGACGGCGAATTCGATATCTCTGTCATCGCCAGCCGCTGCCTTGATTGTTGAGGCTGCTCTTGCGACCGCAAGTAAGTGGGCGTCGGAAAGCGCGGGTCTGCTTCGTTTCGCTGCCGGGACCGGAACCCGATTGATCGAACCGGATTCGCCCGGAACGATCATCCATTGCTTGTCGATCACGTCCCTGCGGGTGATATCGAAGGAGTGGGAGTCGAGTGTGAACGAGTCGGCTTCCGCGCCCCCGGAGACGACGCCCTCGCCGAGTCCAAGCGCCGCGCTAATCAGTATCTGTTCCGTCCCGTCACGAGGGTCGCGGGTGAAAACGACGCCTCCCGCATCCGCATCGATCAGTTCCATTATCAGAACGGCCATTTGTCCTGATTCGTGGGGGATTTCCATGCGTTGGCGGTACGAAATCGCCCGGCCTGTGAAGTACGACGCCCAGACGTCGCGAACACGTCTCAGCACGGATTCTGCATCCGTGGCATCGAGGAACGAGTCGTACATGCCGGCGAAAGACGCACCTTCGAGATCTTCGGCGGTTGCGGACGAACGCACGGCAAATATTCTGGAGCCGGAGTTAATTCGTCGGGCAATTTCTAATGCCAGGCCGTCGGGCAGTTTAAGGGGAGCCAGCAGTCCATTGATCGAGTCCGAGGCATCGAACGACGACGATACATTGCCGGCATCCACGGAATTGAGGGTCTTCGCTATTTTGTCGGCAACGGGCCTGGTGAATTCGCCGAAAGTGGTGGCATGGATGGAGAACCCGGGCGGGACCGTGATGCCGTTTCCGATCAAGTCGGCTAACGATGCGGCTTTGCTTCCAACCACAGAGGGGTCGTGAGCTTGCGGGTCGCTGAATTCAACGATGTGGGTGTCTGGCATAGCGGTGGATGTTACACCCGCGCGCGGGGCACTGGCTGACTACGTGAAAGCGAAGGCAGGCGGTCGCAGAGGGGGTCCTGTAATCGCCGGTGCGTTTTCGAGTTGATGGTGGTCGAGAACGGTCCTGAATCAAGTTCAGGGTGACAAAAACGAGGGGAAGCAGAGGGTGTCGGCAGGTGCGGCTAATGCCGTCTCCCAGAGAGAAGGGGGATATGCGAACGCAACACTAGCTGAAGCGCACGTTGAGGATGGCGACGGCAACGAAGACTCCCGCGAGAACGATCGTCGACCGGAAAAGCAGCCGCTCGATACCGCGTCGCGATCGGAACGTGCTGGTCGCTTCGCCGAAGAGGGACGAGCCGGAACCGCGTACCTGCAGCAGCAATATGCCGATAAGCACGATCGCAATGAACATCAGTATCAGGCTAAAAACGGTTTCCACGTGGTTTCCTGTGCGCCGTGCACCGGCATCCCTTCGCAACGGTTATCTATGTTAGGGCTGCGAGACCTGTAACGCCACTGTTACGCCCGCTGCGGCGAACGCGGCCTCCCGGGCATCGCCAGGCGATTTCCCAACCTGGTCCTCAATCGGAATGCCTGAACAAATCCATGCACCGCCGGGTCTGCGCATCGCACGTATGGTGATTATTACTGGCGGCTCGCCAGTTTTTCTCTGATCATCTCGGTCGCCTGTGTGGCGTCGGCCTGTCCGCGTGTCGCCTTCATCACCTGGCCCATCAGGAACTTGAGCGATGCTTCTTTGCCGGCCAGGAAGTCGGTCGCGGCCTTTTCGTTATTTTCTATCACCCCATCGACGATTGGGCCGAGCGAATCGACACCGGAAACCACCGTGAGCCCCAGGTCTTTGATGACCGTTTCGGGGTCGGTGCCCTCGATGTACATTACCTCGAACACCTGCTTCGCCGAGTTGTTGTTGAGCTCTCGCTTCCGGAACTTCTCGACCAGCGTCGCGAGCGCTTCGGGTTTGACCTTCGTATCGGCCATATTCGATATTTCGTCGTTGTTCATCATGCGGGCCATCTCGCCATTGAGCCAGTTGGCGGCTTCCTTGGCGAAGGCTTTTTTCACATTGGGAGTCGACGCCACGACGCCGGCACAGACCTCTTCGAAGAAATCGGCTGTTGACCGGACGGCCGTCAGGAGGTCGGCGTCGTAGTCGTTGAGTCCCCATTCGTCGACGAACCGGTTTTTTCGAGCGATGGGCAGCTCGGGTATTTTGGCCTGGGTGCTGTCGATCCATTCTTCGCTGATGAACAGCGGTGGAATGTCGGGTTCGGGGAAGAAGCGATAGTCGTGCGCCTCTTCCTTGCTGCGCTGTGGAATTGTTACGCCCTTTCCATCGTCCCAGCCCCGTGTTTCCTGGATCACGCGCCCACCGCTTTCGACTACCGCGATCTGGCGTTCGATTTCATATTCGATCGCCCGGACTACCGCGCGAACGCGGTTCATGTTTTTGACTTCGACCTTGGTCGTAAGCTCGGTTTGTCCGACGGGCCTGACACTGACGTTCGCGTCACACCGGAACGATCCCTCTTCCATGTTGGCGGTGCCAACACCGAGGTACCGGATAATGTGCTGAAGACTGGTGATATACGACTCGACCTGCTCGGAGGTGCGCATGTCGGGCTCGGTCACGACTTCCATCAGCGGAGTGCCGGCCCGGTTAATGTCGAGGAGCGAGTGGACCGTTCCGCCCTGTGGACCCTCGACGTGGATCAGCCGGGCGACATCCTCTTCCATATGCACGCGGTTGATTCGGACCCGGAGCGGCGGGTCGACCGGCAGGTCGATGTACCCCTCGTAGCAGATCGGCTCGTCGAGCTGGGTGATCTGGTATCCCTTCATCAGGTCGGGGTACGTGTATTGCTTGCGGTCGAACCTGGTGACCCTGGCAATATTGCAGTTGATCGCCATGCCGATCATCATGGCGTATTCGATGGCGGTCTCGTTTACGACCGGGAGCGTACCGGGCAACGCCATGCTTACGGCATCGACAACGGTGTTCGGTTCGGCATGCTGGTACTCGGCGCTCGATGTGCCAAACATCTTGCTGCGCGTCCTTAGCTGGACATGGGTTTCGAGACCAATTACCGCTTCGTACTCCACGAGTTGCCTTTCGTGATTGTTCTGTTTTTTTCCGGGCCGCCGCACGATCGTTGCGGCGCAATGATCGACGTTCGAATATAGCATTGACGGGCGTTTGCCGAACTGCACCGGGCGCTTTGAACCGAGGGCATTTCGGCGGGAAAAACGAGGCGATTTCAGCGTTGCCCGTATTAACCGGCCTCTTCGTACCTGCACCAGATTCACTTTGCAGTTGCGAAAATCGTTGACGGCGTATTCAACGAGTTTTAAACTAATACCTTACCGAATGAGTCAGGAATAGAAATTTCAGGGTATTCAACTCAAATCGAGTTCAATAACGGTTTTTTCTTGATGGGTAGCGGTATTCAGCAGGGCCTAATTTCCCTAACGGAGCATTTATTTGACGAGCCAGAACACCATCTCGCGCACGTCCGACCTTTCCGGTCAGGAATATCAATATGGATTTGTTACTGATATTGAGACCGACCTCGCCCCGAAGGGCCTGAACGAAGATATTGTTCGCCTGATTTCCTCAAAGAAACGCGAGCCCGAGTGGATGCTTGAGTGGCGGCTGAAGGCGTACCGGTACTGGGTCGAGTTGAACGAGTCTGAAAGCGAGCCCGAGTGGGCGAACGTCAAGTATCCAAAAATCGACTACCAGGATATCTACTATTACGCCGCTCCGAAGTCGGTTACCGAGGCGCCCAAGAGCCTCGACGACGTCGACCCGGAAATGCTGGCTACTTTCGAGAAGCTCGGCATCCCGCTTCAGGAACGGGCAAAGCTGGCCGGCATAGCGGTTGACGCAGTGTTCGATTCGGTGTCGGTGGCAACCACGTTTGAGAAGCAGCTCGGTGAACTCGGCATCATCTTCTGTTCGTTCAGCGAGGCAGTGAGGAACCACCCCGACCTGGTGAAGAAATACCTGGGTTCTGTGGTGCCATACACAGACAATTTCTTCGCCAGCCTGAATGCGGCCGTCTTCAGCGACGGCTCGTTCGCCTATATCCCCCCTGGAGTGCGGTGCCCGATCGAGCTGATGACCTATTTCCGCATCAATACGGCGGATACAGGCCAGTTCGAACGCACATTGATAATTGCCGACAAGGGCGCATACGTTTCTTATCTCGAAGGTTGTACGGCGCCGTTCCGGAAGACCCACCAGCTCCATGCCGCCGTAGTCGAACTGATTGCCCTTGACGATTCCCAGATCAAGTACTCGACTATCCAGAACTGGTTCCCCGGCACCCCCGAGGGCGAGGGTGGGGTATTCAACTTCGTCACCAAGCGGGGCAGGGCCGACAAGAACGCCAAGATTTCGTGGACGCAGGTCGAGACCGGATCGGCCATCACATGGAAGTACCCGAGCGTGATATTGAAGGGCGACAACTCGGTGGGCGAGTTCTTCTCGGTGGCGCTGACGAACAACTACCAGCAGGCCGATACCGGGACCAAGATGATCCACATTGGCAAGAACACCAAGTCGACCATCGTTGCGAAGGGCATTTCTGCCGGTCACGGCAACAACACCTACCGGGGCCAGGTGCTGATCATGCCCAGTGCCGAAAATGCGGTGAACCATACGCAGTGCGACTCGCTGCTGATAGGTGATAAGTGCGGGGCTCACACGGTCCCTTATATCGAGGTCCGAAACCCAACTGCACGGCTCGAACACGAGGCCTCGACCTCGAAGGTCAGCGACGATCAGCTTTTCTACCTGCGAGCGCGTGGGCTGTCTGAAGAAGAGGCACACCACATGATCATCACCGGCTGGAGCCGCGAGGTGTTCCAGGAACTCCCGTTTGAGTTTGCTTTAGAGGCCAGTCAACTGCTGAAGATCTCGCTGGAAGGCGCAGTCGGGTAGGCGAGCGTCATTGCCGCGTTTGATTCCTTCTCCCTGGGGGAGAAGGTTAGGTTGAGGGGGAACGCTGCCGACAACGGAGCAGAAGCCATCGGAAACGGGTATCTGCTCAGCAACTTTCCCCTCACCCGCGCCCACGAGTGGGCACCCGTCTCCCCCAGGAGAGGGGGTTCTTGAAACAACGATAAAACCTTAGATTCGTTAGTAAGGCTTGAAGTAAAACAACAATGCTTGAGATTCAAAACCTGCGGGTGTCCGTACTGGACATCGACGACTCCGAGATCCTCAAGGGGATCGACCTCAAGGTGAACAATGGCGAGGTGCACGCCATCATGGGACCGAACGGTTCCGGCAAAAGCACACTTGCCAACGTGCTTATGGGGCGACCCGACTACGTGATTACCGAGGGCGACATCCTGTACGACGGCAAGTCGATCGTCGCTCTCCTCCCCGAACATCGCGCACACCTCGGAATGTTCCTCGCTTTCCAGTACCCGGCTGAAATTCCGGGCGTGCGGCCGTGGCAGTTCCTGAAGGCCGCTCTCGATGCCAGGGCCGATGCCCGCGGCGAAGAGAAGATGTCGGTGCGCGACTTCTCAAAGCTGTTCGACGAGAAAGTCGAGGCGGTTGGGATAAACCCGCAGCTGGTCAAGCGTTCGCTGAACGAAGGGTTTTCGGGCGGTGAGAAGAAGCGGCACGAGATGCTCCAGCTTGAAGTGTTGAAGCCTGAGCTGGCGATTCTTGACGAGACCGACTCGGGCCTCGACGTGGACGCGCTGCGAATCGTCGCCGAGGGTGTGAATTCGATGCGTTCACCAGACCGGTCGTTCATTATCGTCACCCACTACCAGCGTCTCCTGAACTACATCAAGCCCGATGTCGTCCACATCTTGATCGATGGCAGGATCGTGAAGACCGGCGGTCCTGAACTGGCGCTCAAGGTCGAAAAGGACGGGTACAAGCCATACACCTCGGTTGGAGCGACAGCATAGTGACGACACTTACTGCTCCGCCAGCATCGGTCGAGAAGTATGCTTCCGCATTCGAATCGCTTGACGACTCGGATTTCCCTCAGTGGTTGATTACCACCCGTCTGCAGGCCTGGGCGAATTTTTCCGACCTGGGAATACCGATCAAGCGCCGCGGGAACGAGCTCTGGAAATACACGAACCTGAGGCCCCTGGCCGACGCTGAATTCGAGTACGGCACGATTGGCCTGGTATCGCTCGATGAGATCAGGTCGAACGGTCCGTGGGATGACGCCTGGGACACGGTTGTGGTAGTCGATGGCAATTTCAGCGCACAGCTTTCGAATTTGCACGGGGCAGCCGGGCTCACCGCCGGGAGTCTCGCCGAGGCGATTTCTGCGGGGACAGATGATGTCGAATCACAGTTCGCAAGCCTTGCAGGTCGCGAGAGCTACGCCTTCACGGCCCTGAACACAGCATTTGCTGGCGACGGTGTATATCTCGGTGTTGCCGCCGGGGCGCAACTGGAAACACCGGTGCATGTCGTGTTCGTGTCGTCGGACCTGGCGGCGAGCAGGGTGACATATCCACGACTGCTGGTAAGCGCCGGAGAGAACAGTTCGTTCACGATCATCGAGACATACATTAACCTTGCCGGGCCGGCCCAGTTGACCGTCCCCGTGGTCGAGTTCTTCGTCAGCCGGGGTGCCCGCATTCGTCACTACAGGATCCAGATGGAGAACGAGAAATCGTTCCACATCGGCACGACGCGGGTGGACCAGAAGGGCGATTCGTCGTTCAGTTCGACGAGTTTTGCTGTTGGTGCGTTGATGGGCCGGAACGATATTCACACGCAGCTCGGTGAGCCGGGTGCCGAATGCACGCTGCATGGCCTGTACATGACGAGCGGCCGACAGCAGCAGGACCAGGAAATAAGCACGACGCACGCCATGCCGAACTGCACGTCGAACCAGTTCTACAAGGGAATCCTGTCGGGCAAGTCACACGCCGTTTTCAGCGGCAAGGTGGTCGTTGAGCGGGACGCCCAGAAGTCGGTGGCGAACCAGAAGGACCTGAACCTGCTGCTTTCGCGAGGCGTGCGGATTGATGCCAAGCCGTCGCTTGAGATATTCGCTGACGACGTCAAGTGCGGACACGGTGCGACCGCGGGCCATGTCGATAGAGACACCCTTTTCTACCTGCGGTCCCGGGGTGTCGACGAAGATGCAGCGAAGGCCATTCTCGTCCGCGGGTTTGCCGCGGAGATGCTCGACGAGTTCAAGCCCGCGGCGCTGAAAGAGTTTGTCGAGCGAATTACCGACGGGCGCATCGAGACCCTGCTGGCGGAATCGGACACGTTAGGCACGGTATGAGCACCACCGGCCCAGGCATTGACGTCAGCCCCGCTAATGATGTTGACATTGGCCGCATGTTAGATGTCGAGGCGGTCCGTGCCGATTTTCCAATCCTGTCCCGAAAAATCAACGATCGGCCACTGGTGTATCTCGACAACGCGGCGACGACGCAGAAGCCGCGGCAGGTGATCGCCGCCCTTACGAACTTCTACGAACAGACAAACGCCAACGTGCACCGCGGCGTGCACACCCTCTCAATCGAGGCCACCGACGCTTATGAACTCGCCAGGACCAAGGTTGCGAAGTTCATCAACGCTCCCCGGCCCGAGACGGTCATCTGGACACGCAATACCAGCGAATCGCTGAACCTGGTGGCCGCGACCTGGGCGAATGCCCATGTCGGCGAGGGCGACAACATCGTCATTACCGCGATGGAGCACCACTCGAACATCGTTCCGTGGCAGCAGCTTGCGGCCCGCAAAAACGCCGAGCTACGGTACCTGGCTGTGGGCAAAGACGGCCTGCTCGACATGGCGAATATCGAATCGATCATCGATTCACGAACCAAAATTGTGTCTGTAACTCACGTATCGAACGTGCTGGGGACGGTGAATCCGGTCGCGGAACTGGCCAACCGGGCGCACGAGGTCGGTGCGGTGATTCTCATCGACGCAGCCCAGAGCGTTCCGCACATGCCGGTCGACGTCCAGGCGATCGACGCTGATTTCCTCTGCTTTTCCGCCCACAAGATGCTGGGACCGACAGGTATCGGTGTGCTTTACGGCAAGTACGACCTGCTGGACGAAATGCCGCCTTACATGTATGGCGGCGACATGATCCTGGAAGTGACGTACGAGGACGCAACGTGGAACGACCTCCCGTACAAGTTCGAGGCCGGCACCCCGAACATTGCCGATGCGATAGCCACCGGTGCGGCGGTCGACTACCTGAGCGAGCTTGGGATGGAGAACGTCTGGGAACACGAACAGCAACTCACCGCCTACGGGATGGACCAGATTTCTTCGTTGAATCACATCACGATTTTCGGCCCAGAAGACCCTGCGCTAAAGGGCGGTGTGATCTCGTTCGTCCACGATAAGATCCACCCGCACGACCTGGGCACTGCGCTCGACCAGCAGGGGATTGCGATCAGGACCGGGCATCACTGTGCGATGCCGCTTGTGCGCAGCTACGGCGTTGTCGCAGCGGCCCGTGCGAGCTTCTACGTGTACAACACGAAGACAGAAATCGACGCACTGGTCGATGGGATACGGGAAACCGAGAGGTATTTCGTCCGATGATGGGTGACCGGTCTGGCTTTGGTGGCATTGGCGGCACCGGCAATGCTGGCGGTCTCGACGAGTTGAACGACCTTTACGAGGCGATCATCCTCGATCACTACCGCAGCCCGCGCAACACTGCGCCCGTCGATTCCCCGGATATCGATCTCGAAGTAAACAACCCGTTTTGCGGTGACGAGTTTCACATACAGTTGAAGGTGGATGGCGACACGGTTTCGCAGGTCGGCATAACTGGCAGGGGATGCGCCATCAGCCAGGCATCTGCCTCGTTGCTGGCGGAACTGGTTGAGGGAAAGACTTCTTCCGAGGTCCGGGCTGCAGTGAGCGCATTTCGGCGACTGCTGAAGGGTGAGGAAGTATCGGACGAAGAGATGGAAAAGCTCGGCGATATCGAAGCGCTCAGTGGCGTGCGCAAGTTCCCGGTCCGCATCAAGTGTGCGCTGCTCAGCTGGGTCGGGCTGGGCGACGCCCTGGAAGAACACCTCGCGAAGTAAGCGCGGCCTGTCCTCCCTCCCTCCTTCGGGAGGGACCGAGGGAGGGTAGATTGCGACGCGCGACCAAGGACGCCTCGGACGCCCGGAGCTAA
>JADFLG010000100.1 GCA_022564545.1 Chloroflexota bacterium
TGGCGATTCCCGTGTGGGCGTAGTTGCGGTTCGATCAGACCTCAGCGCTCCGGGTCCAATGGGCGCAGGATAGCGTCCCGCGTTCTGTACCACATCGATCACTAAGATCGGGGCGTAGCGCTGAGCTCCTCCAAATCACCGAAGCTGCGACGAGAGTGGGTGCTACTTTTCGTCTCGAAATGCTAGGCCTCCTTGGCATGATCGATAGTTGGGAGCCTGCGTCGCTTATTGCTCTGCCCGAGTCTTCGGTCTGGTCGGCTTGATTCGAGCAAGTCAGGCGCTGATTTGGATGGTATTAAGGGAAATTAGTTGACCTGGCGACGTTCTTTTTTCGACCTTATCCAACTGAAAACTTACCTTTGAGTCAATTTACTTGCGAATCGCTTGGCGCGTCTGAGAAAATTAAGTAGTCGGCTGGGATATACGTAAGCCTGATCGACAGAGCGGGCAGGGCTCATGGTTGGAATTCGACCCTGCCCGTCGTCCTCTTTCCGTGAGTCCTGCAACGAACATATTGCAGAATCCAGGGAGGACGATCGTGTACCGGCCAATTATTTGTGAGTGCGAACGGCGTTCCACTTCAATCGCCCTGTCCGATGAGCTGGCTCGGAGCGTTGATGTGATGTCGCACCCCGTTTTCAATTGGGTCATCGAGCTCAAAGACGACACCGCTGCTTGTGCCGGGGTCGAAGAATAACGATGTTGTCAGGCAACGTCGTGAGAGTGACAGTTCGTCGACGTTTTGGGACGCCATACTTTCTCACTTTTCGAACGCCCGATTCGGGACTGCCGAAATCGTCCAATACAGTTGGTGCGACATCCCTCCCGCTGTCGTTGTCATGACTGCCCCAAGTGCCGGCAAACGAAGACTCAGATCAAACGTCGAGTACATCGTGTCGGCTCCCAATCCACTGCCGGTCGACGTGGTTGAGAGGCTCTCACAAGCACATGCTCGGGCGATACTCAGCAACGGCTCGACTCCTAATAACCCGGGGCAACATTCGACGGAGTCGGCTCAACAGAGTGCATCCGCAAGCAGTGATGGGAAAGGAGAGCAGTCCGTTGCACCGTCCTGATGCTGGAGTGCGAGTCGAATAATTACACCAAGATCTGACAACACCGGTCAGTAGCGTTTCGACGGAACCGATCGACTCTAACGAAACTCAAGCCCGACCTTGCCGTCCGTCCAGACGTATGCTGCCTTCAGGATCATCTGCAGCATCGCCTTGGCTTTTGGAGTCTCCAACCGCTCGAATGACTCTACGAACGAAGATATCCGCTCTGGAAGAGAACTGACCGACTCCTGAACCGTCACGGCTGAACGCACCTCTTCGCGAAGCTCGGCAAGTCTCATCTCCACGTTGCTTCGGTCATCTCGGCGCTCAACATTGGCCTTCGAGAACTCTTCTTCGTTCAGCAGACCCCGCTTTAGGTAATCCAGGTTTTTGTGGAAATCGGAGTCCAGTCCTTTCAACCGCGTATCTTGTTTTTTCAGCTCGGCCATTTTGCGCTTTAGCTCTTTCTCGCCAGTCTGTTCCAACAGTTCAGCAACACGTGCCGGATCGCTGAATTGGCCGAGATACTCAAGTACAGCAGGCTCGAATCGTCTCGCATTGTGTGTGTTGTGGAAGGCGCAGGCTTCCTTTGCTTTTTTAGCACGGACACACTGATAGCTACGATAGACCCGTCCCTTGTATGAAGACCCCGTCTTCCCGGTCATAGGGCCTCCACAGTGACCACAGCGGGCGATGCCGCTAAGCAGGTAGTTGCTCTTATGTACCGATCCTCGCGGTGCGCCTTTACGGATATCCATTCGCAACTGGAGCGTGTCCCACTCTTCTTCGCTCAATATCGGAGGAAAGACACCCGGCACCTCGATGAGTTCACGAGGAGGAGTGCCTTTCTTCTGGTTACGCCCATAAACCATAAGGCCCTTGATAACCGGGTTCCGCAGTATCTGCTGGATTGAAGAAGCCACCCAGTGCCCGGACCCGCGTTTCATTCCCCGTTCATTTAGGTTATCGGCAATGGCTTTAAACCCGAGGTTTTCTTCGGCACTGAGCCGAGCCATCTCCCTGATGATTTCGGCTGCAGCCTCTTCGATCTCCCACCGCACCACGACTGCCCGTCCATCTTTGATTTCGCGTATCGGCCTGAATCCATATGGGGCCGGACCGTTGTGTATGCCTTTTCTGGCGCTGTTGCCCATGTTCGCTGTGACTCTCTCAGAGGTTCGTTTGCTCTCGTGACCGGCCATGCCCGCGTGCACCATGAGCATCATTTCATCACCTTTGATGTCCTGGTCAGTTGCCTCGACCGATACATCATGTTCTTCCAGTTCCCAGATGCGAGAAAGAATTTCTTTGGGGTTTCTTCCGAAGCGGTCTAGATACTGGACAAGGACAACATCGATATCCTCCTCCAACACATACCGAACCATGTGTCGATACTCAGGCCGATCATCACGTCGCCCCGACTCAACATCACAGAAAAGCTGTACGAGAAGACCGCCCTGTTCGGAAACGATGGCGCGTATTCGCGCCTCCTGGGTCTCAAGCGAAGAGCGACCTTCCCTTGCCTGCTTCTCGGTGGACACGCGAACATAACCTACGAAGCGTCTGTGTGTGACTGCGGTGACCATGATGCTCCCTGAATTGAAGGTAACAGATTCATGGTGTTATATCTATCACAGCAGGGAGAACAGGCGGGCTCCCTCTCCTCGGAGGGGGAGCGTCAGGGTGGGGTGATGTCCGCAATCGAGAATCGTCGTCATCGCGAAGGGCCTGCTTCGTCCCATCGCGGCGAGGATGAACCTCGCGCCAACCCGCCCTCGCGCCCAGAGGGCACCCGCCTCCCTGCGAGGGAGGGAGAACTCGCCATGCAATCCTCATGAGCAGAGCCGCACTCGTGGCGCTTCTGCTTCAGCCTGGCGAATCCGAACCGCCGTTCGCCCTGGCGATCGAGTACGGTGGGGGACAGCCCGTTCCCTGTGAAACGCCTGCCACCGAACTCCCCCCGCATGCCGGTGGCCTGCTGATCGCCGGTACGGGCGCATTCGGCGAATCGGAAACCGTGCCGACAGTCCTCCTGCAGGCCATCGACCGCAGGTTCCCGGTGCTCGGCATCGGTTGGGGTATGCATGCACTGAACGTCGCACTGGGCGGGCAACGGCCGGTGCGGGTCGAGGGGCACGGGGGACCCCCCCGGCACCAAAACGAAGAAACGGTAAGGCATCCAGTGTTTATCGCGCCAGGGGGCAAGGTCTCTTACACCATTGCCGGGTCAGGTTGGGTGACGGTCCCCTCGGCGCACACGCACGGCCTGATGCCCGGTCAGGTGGCCGACGGGTTGCTTGCGTCGGTTTACGCAGAGGACCAGGTCGTGGAGGCGATAGAGAAGCCCGGACATGAATGGCTGATCGGCGTCCAGTGGCCCGCGCACCTTACCGACACTACCCCGAAGGGCTTCGACAGCCTGCTGCTCGCCCTTGTCGAGCGCAGCCAGCAATGACACTGCATTCCCGGACCACTTAGCGCGCGCTCGCAGCGGGCGCGCGCTCGTTGCGCGCACACGTGGGAAAGCGTAAAATTAATGAATCACCTCTTGTTTGTTCTTGACGCACTTTCAGCGCGCCTCGAGTTCAACGCAACCAACTAGCCGGAGAAATTTATGGTCAGCAGCGACCTCGGCAAAATCAGGCCCATTCGCATTGAAGATGAGATGAAGGCGTCCTACCTGGACTACGCGATGAGCGTCATCGTGTCGAGGGCGCTTCCCGACGTCCGTGACGGGCTCAAGCCCGTTCAACGCCGGATCCTCTACGCGATGCACGACCAGGGCATGCGCCCGACGTCTTCGTACAAGAAGAGCGCACGCCTCGTCGGGGAAGTGCTTGGCAAGTACCATCCGCACGGCGACCAGTCGGTATACGACGCCCAGGTACGAATGGCCCAGACGTTTTCGTTGCGATACCCCCTTGTCGACGGACAGGGCAACTACGGTTCTGTAGACGGCGATCCGCCTGCGGCAATGCGATACACCGAATGCCGCCTTTCTTCGATAACGGAGATGATGCTCGGCGATATCGACCGAGACACTGTCGACTGGGGCGATAACTTCGACCAGTCGCTGAAGGAACCGACTGTACTTCCGGCCCGGCTGCCCGCCCTGTTGGTGAACGGTGCATCGGGCATCGCGGTCGGAATGGCGACGAACATACCGCCGCACAATGTCACCGAGATTTGCGATGCGATCGTTCATTTGATCAGCCACCCGGACGCATCTGTCGATGATCTGATGAAGTTCGTCAAGGGTCCCGATTTCCCGACCGGCGCCCACATCTGGGGACTGGAAGGCATCCGTAACGCCTATGTCTCGGGCCGCGGGCGAATCATGGTCCAGGCCACACACATAATCGAAGAAATCCAGCGCCAGGACCGCAAGCGATTGGTTTTCACCGAGATACCGTACCAGGTCAACAAGGCAAATCTGGTTGCGAAGATCGCCGGCCTTGTCAAGTCGCGCAAGGTTGAAGGCGTCAGCGAGGTACGTGACGAATCCGACCGCAAGGGCATGAGAATCGTTCTCGAATTGCGCCGTGGCGCCCACGTGGCTGTTGTGCTCAACAACCTTTACAAGCACACCAGCCTCCGCACCTCGTTCTCGGTCAACTTCATCGCCCTGGTGGGCGGCTCGCCGAAGGTCCTTACTCTCAAGCAGGCGCTCCGTCACTATCTCGACTTCCGTGTTGAAGTCGTGCGCCGACGTGCCGAGTTCGATTTGAAAAAGGCCAATGCGCGATTGCATGTGCTGGAAGGCCTGCGGACTGCGATCGACAACCTCGACCGCGTAATCAAGTTGATCAGGGCGTCAGCCGACGTAGAGGAAGCCCGCGGAAAACTGAGGACGGAGTTCGACCTTTCGGAGATACAGGCCCAGGCCATCCTCGACATGCAGCTCCGCCGTCTGGCCGCGCTGGAACGAGAGAAGATCGAAAACGAGTTCAAAGAGTTGCTCACCCTCGTACAGCAATTAGAAGAACTCCTGGCAGACGATGCGAAAGTAAACGCGGTCGTCCGCAAGGAGACCCATGAGCTCAAGCGAAAGTACGGCGACGAGAGGCGCACCGAGGTCCACCCGGAAGAGCTCGGCGATTGGCGACGAGAAGATACCGAACCGCACGAAGAGGTCGTTATCACACTGAGCCGCAACGGATATGTGAAGCGGGTGAAGCTCGACACTTACAAGAATCAGCACCGGGGCGGCAAGGGCGTACGGGGTCAACGAATGACCAAGGAAGATGACGTAACGCCGCACCTGCAGATCGCTGACACGCACGACTACCTGCTGTTCTTCACCGATCGGGGCCGTGTGTTCGCGTCGCGCGTATTCGAACTCCCTGCCGATCAGTCAAGAAACTCCCGCGGCACCCCGGTTCAAAACCTGGGCTTCAACATGGAGCCCCGTGAAGAGGTTCACGCGGTAGTTACCTGTTCGAGCTATCTCGAAGACACCTACCTTGTGATGGCAACGAAAAAAGGGCAGATCAAGCGAATGTGGTTGCCGCTGTTGCGAAACATGAACCGCAGTGGGCTGCGTTGCTTCAATTTGAAAACCGACGACGCACTAATAGGTGCTGTGCTTGCCAACGACGATGAAGACGTGATCCTTGTCTCAAAAGAAGGTCTGTCGATTCGCTTCAAGTCGTCGGAAGTCCGTGCGCGGCAACGCGCCGCCGGAGGCATGAAGGGCATGGCGTTGGAGAAGAGGGACGAGATCGTCTCGATGAATGTCGTCGATGACGAGGGTTACCTCCTGATCGTCAGCCAGAAGGGCTATGGCAAGCTGTCGCTGCTCCGCCACTACACACAGCAACACCGCGGCGGCAAGGGTTTGATAACGCTCAAGGTCACCACCAAGACAGGCAAGGTAGCCGACTCGGCGGTCGTCAGTGAGGAAATCCGGACCGACTCGACAGGCATGCTCGTCCTGGTCACCGAAAAAGCACAGGTCATTCGCACAAACCTCGGCGAGATCCGGTCGACCGGCCGAATCGCACAGGGTGTGAAGATCCAGGTGCCAGAGTCGGGTGACAAGATATCGGCGATCCGTGTGATTTCCGAAATGCGAGAAGCGAGCGCCGAGATCGACCCGGCATTGCTGGAAAACGACAACGACAACGGCAGCGGCAATGGGGATGGCAACGGCAATGGGGATGATGAGTCGGATTCTGAGGATTCGATTATCGAAGGTGCGGTTGGCGTCGATGCTGAGTTGAATGATGGCGAGGAAGAATAGCCCTCGTCTGTTACCGACCAGCCTCCGCAGCTGAAACGAATATCGACCGGGCTGCCGCGACGATTCAGGCAGCCCGGTACTGAGACCCCGTCATCTCGACCGCAGCGGAGAGACCTAACGTCAAGTTGGATGGCATCACATCTCAAACGAAAAACCATGCGATTCCTCTCCCGATTTCCATCGGGATTAACGCGGTCGGAATGACGGTTGGCGAAGGCACGGGCGGTGCACGCAAAATCGCGAAGTCGCTTCGTGGCGTAGGCTGATTGCCACGTCGTCGGACTCCTCGCAATGACATCCTCACCACCCAGCCAGGCGATTCCAAGCACATCGGGCCAATCTCCACCAGAATTAATACATGCTCCAAGCCCTTGGCGCTTTCGTAGTACGGCGCAAGTACATCGTCGTCGCTACGTGGGCCGTGATTATCCTCGCCGCCCTGCCGTTCGCACCCCGCGCCGATGAATTTCTGAAACCCGGTGGATTTTCGAACGAGTCTTTTCCGTCGGCAAAGGCCCGCAAGGTCCTGCAGCAAAGACTCGAGCTTTCGACGCTTTCTGTTGAATTCGTGTTCAGTCATCCCGAGTGGTCGCCGTTCGACCCGCGGTTTTCTGACGCCGTTGAAAATGCGGTCGGCGGCCTCGTCCAGCACGTGGAAATCGCTTACGTCGTCACCCATCTCGATGATCCACGGCGAGCGTCAACGGCCAGCAACACGGTGCATGTCACCGCCGGACTCACGATCGAGCTCGAGGAGTCGCTCGAATTTCTCAAAACAATTACGGCCGACGTTGATCCGGGACCGCTCGACCTGATTATCACCGGGGGGCCTGCACTCTACCGGGACATCTCGCTCGCAAGCCAGGAAGACCTCCGCCGGGGGGAGTCGGTCGCGTTCCCGTTGGCGACGCTCGCCCTGTTGCTTGTATTTGGCACGTTGATCGCGGCGATTCTTCCTGCGGCGGTTGGCGGCGGCGGCGTGCTGGTGGGGCTCGGGATTGTTTTCTTCATGTCGCAGGGCGTCGACATGTCGGTCTTCGCCCTGAACATCGTCACGCTGCTGGGCATTGGCATAGGCATCGACTATTCGCTGTTCTACACATCGAGGTTCCAGGAAGAACTGCGCGGCGGCAAATCGGTTGAAGATGCCGTTCTCGGTGCCAATTCGCACGCTGGCAGGGCGATTTTGTTCTCTGCGGTTACAAGTCTGATCGGGCTTGTCAGCCTCGTCGCGTTCCCCGTAATGATGCTGCGATCGGTAGGAATCGGCGCCGTCGCGGTGATTTTCGCGGCCCTGCTGGCGGCGCTGACGCTGATGCCGGCGCTGCTCGCGATACTCGGTCACAGAATCAACCGGTTCAGGATCGGGCCCGACTGGGCGAAGCGGAGCGGGTTCTGGGTCCCGCTGTCGCACTGGGTGATGAAGCGACCATGGATGGTGCTGATACCGACGGTGACGATACTGGTGCTGCTTGCCGTGCCGGCGGCGTCGATGCGACTTGGCACCGTCGACGCCACGATCCTCCCCGATTCACTCGAATCTCGCCGGGGCTTCGATGTGCTGCGGGAAGAGTTCGGTTTTGCCCTCAAAACGGTGATTCCCGTTGGATACATTTTCGAGGGCAGTCCGTTCGAGCGGAAAAACCTCGAAAACGCCTACGACATCGGCCGGGAATTAGAGCGACTGGACGGCGTTTCGTCGGTGACCAGCATCGTCAACCTCGATCCGACCTTTGGCCCCGACCAGTATGCGGTGCTCTACCAAAGTCCCGAGTCGATAACCGATGTAGCGACCGCTCGTATCGTTCGGGACACCGTTCGGGACGGGGCGATTCTTTTCCTTGTGGAAAGCGAACTTCATCCGTTCTGGCCCGAAACGCGCGTACTTGTCACCGAACTGCGATCGCTCGTGCCCCCGGGCGATAACGGTGGGACATTGCACGTTACTGGCGGCGCAAGCGAAATCACCGACATCATCAACGCGCTCTACGGCATGTTCCCGTTCATCATCGCCGCAGTGCTCATCGTCACTTACCTGTCGCTGATGATTCTTTTCAGGTCGGTGCTCCTGCCACTGAAAGCCGTGCTGTTGAACGTGCTGTCGATTCTTGCGAGCTACGGCGCGCTGGTGTTCGTGTTTCAGCAGGGCCACTTCAGCGGACTGCTCAATTTTGAGGCAATGGGGGTTATCGAGGCGACGCTGCCGATCCTGTTGTTCGCAATCATCTTTGGACTGAGCATGGACTATGAGATCTTCCTGCTCTCACGGGTGGCCGAGGCGTACGAGCGGACTGGCGACAACGAAACGGCCGTCGCAGAAGGGATGCAAAAAAGCGGGACGATCATCACCGGTGCGGCCGGGATTCTCATCGTCGTGGCGGCAAGTTTTGTGCTTGCCGACGTCGTGGTGGTCAAAGCGATCGGCCTGGGCCTGGCGATTGCGGTGTTCGTTGACGTGACGCTTGTCCGGGCGCTCGTTGCCCCGGCGATCATGCGGATTGCCGGCCCGTGGAACTGGTGGTTGCCGGGGTGGCTCGACCGTATTCTTCCGGCGGTGAAGCATGATGCTTGACCGACGGGAATTTAGAAACTCAAGATCGACCGTGCTGGCGTTGCTGATTGCATTTGCAGTTCTGGCAACAGGCTGTGTAACGTCAATCGATCCACGGCCGGTCCCCACTGGCGCCAGTCCCGATCCTACCGCAACTCCTGCACCGATCAGGTTCGCCACCAGCGGACAACCGACGGGCAACGACGAACTTGACCACGAATCTCGACTGGAGTGGTGGTACTACAGCGGTCATCTGGAGTCCGAGTCGGGACGCGAGTTCGGATTTCATTTCGTCGTGTTCAAGTCAATCGATGGAACCGGCGACCCAAACCTGATAGCTCAACTCGGCCTGCTGGATGTCGAAACCGGCGAACATTTCGAGTTGTACAGGGCCGAAGCGGGTTTCGAGGGTGGAATTGGGGGAGGCGGACCGATGACGATCGCAATTGCCGACTGGAGTTATACCGTCACATCGACTGCAGGAAGTCATAGCTTTGCCGCAACGAACGGCGAAGTAGAACTATCGCTCCAACTGGAAGCGACGACACCGGTGATGCTCCACAACGAAATTGGGTGGTTGCCGACCGAAACCGGGGCGACCTATTACTATTCATGGCCGCGCCAATCGGCAACTGGTGAACTGGTGATCGACGGCGAGAGGTTCGAAGTGACGGGCACCGCGTGGTTCGACCACCAGTGGGGCGACTTCTTCGTGCTGGGGAAGCCGGCGGGGTGGCAGTGGTTCGCAATTCAGCTTGATGATGGTGCATCTTTGATGATCACCGTGGCGCGTGGGGTAAGCGGCGACGTTGTGGATACTTACGGGACGTACATGTCGCCAACCGGTGATGTGCAGAGCCTTCGTGGTGATGCGGACGGCATTCGCGTGGGTTCGACCGATCAATGGACCAGTCCCTCGACCGGTGCCACATACCCGTTGGGCTGGACGGTTGAGGTCGATTCACTGGGGCTGGAACTGGTACTTGATCCGGTTGTCCTCGACCAGGAAATACAGGACGGTCTGCCGGTGGGCTCGGCTTACTGGGAAGGCAAAGTGCGAGTTAGCGGTGCGCAAAGTGGCCGACCGGTCACGGGCGATGCCTACGTTGAATTGTCGGGATATGCCGACCCTGAGCCGATACCGTGGCTGCGCCAGTAGTTGTCGTCAGTCGCGCGGCGTGCGAGGTGCTGTTGGGCGCACAGGACGCTCGGCGGGCAGGCCGGTGCGGGCGCCGTCTATAATTTCTCCACCGGTTCTGCCCGGTTCCGAATGGCAGGGGGGCGAAAGATCTGCAGCCGACCGAATCTATCAACAAGTTATACCGTGATGCCTGGTCGAGGTTTGCGACCGGAGTCACCGTGATCACTACGGTCGAACCGGGCGGGGCAGTGCACGGAATGACTGCCAGCAGCGTCACTTCGGTTTCGCTCGACCCTCCGTTGGTCCTCGTAGTGATCGGAGAGGAGCGACAGTCCCACGTTCTGATCGAAACCACCGGGCGGTTCGGAATGAGCATCCTCGAGACCGGGCAGACCGATATCGCGAAGCACTTTGCAACTCCCCCTGAGTCGCGCGGCGAAATTAATGCACGACATATCACGACCCTTTCTGGCACGCCGGTCATCGCCAACGCAATTGCGGCCATGGACTGCAGGGTGACGGCAGCTCACGAGGCGGGCGATCACACCGTGTTCATCGGCGAGGTCGAGGCAATCGCTGTGGGAGCGGGCGAACCACTTGTCTGGTTCCAGCGCCAGTTCGGCGGTTTCACCGAGGGGCGTTAGTCGCCGGGCGTGCAGGGCGGTTGCGCGACTCAAGCCCGGCGGGGCACGCCAGAGCGTCACTCGCCGATCAAGCTGAACATGCGCTGTCCTTGCGAGGAGTTGCATCCTGAGCCTGTCGAAGGACCGACGACTTGGCAATCAGCTGGCGATTTGGAGGAAGCGACCCCTTGACTCGGTCTTCACTTGCCTTGCTGCATTCCCCGGTCTTCACGATATGAAACTCCGACCCACCCTCTAACTGTACTTCCCATAGAGGTTGTTTACAGATTGCAGGGAGACGAGTGGCAGCAGCGCGTCCCTCTGTCATTGCGAGGAGTTCGACGACGTGGCAATCCTCGACAACGCGATACGGACATCTTCGTCTCCGGCAAGAGCAGTGCTGGCCGGCTCGGTATGTCATCCTGA
>JADFLG010000101.1 GCA_022564545.1 Chloroflexota bacterium
GCCAGTATCAGCGCCGATTCGCCCTTTGTGCGGAGTGCGTAGGCGGCAAGGAATATCGTGTAGGCCATCAAAACGACCACCGCGGCGACGATAGTTGCCACAACACTCATACCCCGCCAACCGGCTACTGCCACCGGGTCGACAAACGTATCGTTAATGCGCTGTGCCCTCGATTCGACGTACGCAAGTCTGAATATTTTTCGGACGCTTTCTACAATGTCGGCGGCCGGCGAGTCGGTGGCATGCAGGCTGGCGAACAGCTCGTTCGGTGTTACTTTCTTCCGCCCCCTCAGTTCGACGAAGTCGATAATCGCATTGATATCGGCCACCGCAAACGGCCCGCGTGCGGGGTCCAATGTCGGGAAATAGTTGATCGATTCGATCACCTCGACCGGGACCAGCCCCCCTGCCACGTCGATCACGAACGGTCGCCGCAACCCTACGCTCGTCCGGTTCATAAAGCCTTCACTGGCGATTATTGGAATTGGCCGGTCTTTGGCCCGGCGATAGATTCCTCGGACTCCCTGATTCGACCCACGCCCAAGAGAGATATTGCCCACTCCTGTGCCTGAATCGCCTTCGACGATTCCCGAAACATTGGGCGGCTCGGCGGTTATCGTGAACCCGGTATCTTCGCCCTCGGCAGTCGGGAGCCCCGTCCACAACCCTGGCGAATCAAAGTCGAGAACCATCTGTTTGAACCCGCCGTCAGTAGTTGCGATCAGGTCGTCGATACGAACTTCGACCGGTGCTGCGCTATCGGGTCCGACCCTGAGGAACGTTTGAATCGAGGTGATTTCCACCGGTTCGATAACCCTCGGGAATTTCGCAGACGCCAACGACCACCCTTCCGTGAACCCACCCAGGGTTATCGTGTGAGTATCCCCAATCCCGTCTCTGACCACTATCCAGATCTCGTGGTTCGGTATAACCGGTTCGGACCTGACCCAGAGCGAAATTTCTGTCGTGTTCGGAGGAAGCTCGATCGCCTCGGGTGTTATGCGCACGGCCAACCTGTCGACAAGTTGGGTGATGGTGGTACCGGAATCGCTGAAATCGTCGCGAAACCATGCCACTTGCTGGAAGTCGATAGGGTCGATCGCGAACAGTGTGAACCTCGTCCCGATCGAAGTGGTGCCGACTGTCGAGGTCGTCCGGAGGGCCGGGCTGGCGAGGTCGATCGGACCGAGGTCCCTGACACGTGCCAACCGCTCGCGGCTTACCTGTCCGGTCGATCCGGTTGTGGTGACATGAATATCGGCACCGGTGCTGTATAGCACCTGCTCGTTGGTCGAGCGTTCGAGTGTCGATACGACCGAACCTGCCACGATTCCAGTGCTTATCGCCAGCGCGAACGCCAGCATCGGCCAGCCATGGAAAAACGGTCGCCTGGAAACACTCGCAAGTCCGAAACCCAGGGCCACGGAGTTGGACCGGGCGCCGACTTGAGCAGCGACCCGTGTCAACACAGGGAAGATTCTCAACGCAACCAACGAACTTGCCACAACGATCAGGATTGGAGCGGCGAGCAGACTGAGGTCCGGGGTGAATTCGCCCCTCCTTTCTGCAACCACCACTCCGCCTCGCGCTCCCAGTTCCCACCAGAGAATTCCACTTAGACCGACCAGAAACGCGTCGACGTAATAGCGCTGGAACCAGGGTGCGCCGACCGGGCGCGCATCCGACGACCTGGATGCCGCCAGGGTCGATCTGTCCCAGAACGACGACGCGGCCGTGATTACCGCCGCGGTCCCGATGGAAGCCCCGAACGACCATATCCAGCCAGATGCTGCCAATTCGACCGGCATCGCGCTGCCACCTGTGATGGCCCTGTAGGCCGGCAGGTACCCGAGCGCGCCTATGACCACGAACGACGCAAGTGGTGCGACCGCCGCGGCCGGGACCGAAATGATAGCCGCTTCGATCGCATGGATTTTCAGTTGCTGACGAACGTTGAAGCCGCGGCTCTGCATCATCATGTATCCACTAATTCGTCTCCGGGCCAGCAGTCCGGCGGCCATCGTCAGGTAGAAGCCCACGCAGGCGAGAATCAGCAGGGCCATCAACAGCAGCGGGATACTCCCGAACAGGGCACGCTGTTTCATGGAATCGATCCTGGCGATCATTTCCGTGATAACAAAGGGGCGGGCGAGTGAATCTTCCAGCTCGACCGTCAAATTTTTGAAGGCGATTTCAAGTTCATCGAACGTCATATCGGCCAGAAACACGGGGTCGGTGAAAAGGAACCAATCGAACGTGGCAGGGAGTCCCGCGTTCGCTCCGGCGACCGCCGTGAACATTGAATTGCGGGTTGGGAACAGGATCAGAGGTTGTTCGCGCCCTTCGATATCCGGGCTAAGGAACGCCAGGCCAAACCCCATCCAGAAAACCTCGTCTGGCCGGGCCTTCACAAATGTTCCGGTCACACGCACCCTGACATTTCCGGTGCCACGGTCCACCGGTTGGGAATTGATCACGTCTCCGATTTCGATCTGGAGATGCACAGCCCGGTCGTGATAAATCGCGACCTCAATGACGGTTTCACCGTCGATCTCCGATGTGTTGTCGGTAGGCGCCCTGCCAGTAACGTATTCAACGTGATCGTCAAGGTGCTCGATGTACTGAAACGAACTTTGCGACGCCAGTTCATCGGTCCGCAATGGCTCGCCCATTGGACCCCACCAGTGCACGCGGCTCTTCGTGTAGCTGGCCGAGCCGGTCACCAATTCGCCGAGGTGGGAATCGACCGCCGAGAATACCGATTGGTCAGAACGCAGGCGGTCTTGTTCGGTCAATGGAACCCAGGATGTCGTGACATGAATGTTCGTGTTGAACGGTCCTACGTCTGCAACCGCGGCCCGCATCGAGACGATTTCGAGAGAGCGACCGTACTGGGGAATTCCAGCGGCCGTTGCGGCGGCGAACAGCGCACCGACCACCAGCCCGACGATCATCCACGGGTCGGAACTTGCACGACTCTTTATTAGCCCAATCAGGTTCAGTTTCGTTCTCGATCTGTTAGGCAATTCACGCGGGTGCCCCGAATCTGCAGACACCTGGTAGTGATTATCGCGATGTTCGGGTTTATCTTCATCGTTATCCGGGATTTCCTGGCATTATGTTGGATTCGCCGGGGTTTATCCGTGGTTCGCAGGAAGCAACCTACAACATCGCTTGATACGCTGGCTAAACGGAATTCGGCCTTTTCGACCATGACAATGCCATCGCTGTGACACTTCGACCTCGCCTCAAATTCACCATTGCCGCCCCCGCGGTGTTTGCACTGGCGCTGGCTCTTACAGCCTGCGCCACGATCGCTCCAGTTGACGGGGAGGTCAGTTCCAGCGGACCTGTCGATACACCCCAGAAATCACAGGAATCTCCACAGACTTCAACATCGGACCCGTCGCCAACAACGACGCCCCGAGCACCAGTGTCCGGCATTCTCACGACTCCCGAACTGGTCGAACTGCTAACCCCGTCGGTAGTCCAGATTGCCGTTAGCCTGGAGCGGGGCCGGGGTGTTGGGACAGGAGTGATATTCGACGACCAGGGTCACATCCTCACGAACTGGCACGTCGTTAGGGGCGCACGCACGATAACAGTCGCCTTCGAGGACGGGACCATTTCCGAAGCAGAGTTGTTCAGGAGCGACCCGCTGCTCGACCTGGCAATCATACGAGTCGACCGGATGGGCCTCACGCCGGCGACGTTCGGAGATTCGGATGCCCTCAGGGTTGGAGAAGATGTTGTCGCGATCGGTCACGCCCTGGGCCTGGATGGTGGCCCAACGGTTAGCAAGGGCGTTGTAAGCGCGCTCGACAGGACGATCGTCGGCGAATCCGGGGGCGATCTGACCGATGTCTTTCAGACCGATGCAGCGATCAACGAAGGCAACTCGGGCGGTCCGCTGGTGAACATGTTTGGCGAAGTCGTTGGGATCAACACGGCAAAAATCGCGATCGGCGACCGGATCGGCTTTGCAATCAACATCAACGTCGCAAAGAAGACGGCCGAATACCTGATCGCGCAGGGACCGCTGCCGCCTCCGGGATTTCTCGGCGTCGCAGGAGTCGACATCACCCGGGCGCTCGCGCGTGCGCTCAGGCTGCCGGTCGGACAGGGGTTCGGCGTAACCGTCATCGAGCCGGGGTCACCGGCGGTCAGTGCGGGAGTGATGCTCGACGATATTATTGTGCAGCTGGACGATGTCGAGATCGCCCGCGGGCAGGACCTCACCGACTTCCTCCGTGATCACCCGAGCGGCAGCGAGGTCGCGATCACCGTCGTTCGCGATGCCCGGTTCCTCGTCACGCTGGATGCGACGCTCGTCGACCGTCCTGAACGCTAATCCCTGAACTCCTGGCCTCTGCTCCGGGGCGCGTTCGATATACGCTTGGGTAAAATCACGCAAAATGCGCTGACCTCGAACGCGTAATCTCCAAAGGACGACTCAATGGCCAGTCTTGCCAATTCTGAACCCGGTTCTGAGCTCTCGGGAAAAGTGGCGATCGTGACCGGCGCAGGTCGCAGGCGTGGGATCGGTCGCGGGACCGCGAACGTGCTTGCCCGAATGGGCGCGAATGTCGTGGTCACCGGCACCGGCAGGGACCCGGACACGTTCCCGGACGACGAAAAAGAAGCCGGGTGGCACGACATCAAGTCAACTGCCGAAGAGGTGGAGGCTCACGGCGTCCGGGCGCTCCCACTGGTTGTAAACGTTGCCGACGAAGACGATGTCCAGAGAATGATCGGTGCGACCCTCGCCGAGTTCGGGCGAATCGACATCATTGTGAATAACGCCGCTGCCCCCTATGGCGATGACCGGGTTGCCGTTGTCGACCTGCCGACCGATGTGTTCAAAAAAGTGATCGACGTGAAGCTGATGGGTACGTTTTTCTGCTCGAAGGCCGCCGCCAGCCAGATGGTCAAGCAGGGTGAGGGAGGCCGGATCGTCAACCTTTCGTCTGCGATGGGCAAGAGCGGGCAGGCGAACGCGAGCGCCTACAACGCGGCCAACTTTGCGGTCGATGGCTTCACACAGGCCCTCGCGAAGGAGCTTGCGAAGCACAACATCACTGCCAACTGCGTGTGCCCGGGACTAACCGACACGGCGAGAATGGACCCGATGAGACGTTCCGGCGGAATGGACGCCCGCCTGTCGGGAATTCCGATGGGGCGGCTCGGAACCGATAATGAGGTGGGCGAGCTGATCGGCTTCCTGTGCAGCCCGAAGGCTGGATACATTACCGGTCAGGCGATCAACATCAACGGCGGGAGCATCACCGAGCGTTAGATGTCGAGGCCGGCGTACTCGGCGATCTCGACAAAATCATCGATCTCGTCACTCCAGGCGAACTGGCGCGCTTCAACCACCCGCTCCCGGTCGATGCCGATCACGATCTGCTGCACCGGGTACGCGGGGCCGTCACCCCAGGGATCGCGTGCGCTGGCGCGGTCGGTCGGAGAGAAATATGCCCGTCCGTTGGGGTGAGAGTGGTAGATGATGCGGGGGCGGATGTCGTCATCGAGGCTGCGGCTCAGTTCGAGAAGGTCGCCGTTGGATATCGCGAACGCCCTTTCCGCTGTGCGGTCTCTGACAGTCGGGTGAAAGGCAGGTTCGAATGCGTTCACCGCGCGTCGTACCCCGCCAGCGGTATTCGAATCCTTTTCCCCGGTCAGCCATCCACAGCACTCGTCCGGGAACGACTCGCGTGCGTGCCTGAAGATTTCCTCCAGTGTTGAATCCGGGACGTTTATTGGTTCAGGGGTCGGTTTTTGATTTGCCAACGTTTCTGCCTCTGGCCCTGGGCCTTCCGGCCCCGGATTAGCTAACTGTCTGGGAATCAGTTGCTCTACTACTTCCCGTCATCCGCAGATCTGAATGTAGGAGAGACTGTCCACACCATTGTCGGAACAATAATGCTCCCAGCCGCTCCGATCCACATGGCGGCTGACAGTCCAAATGCCGATGCGACGAAGCCAGTCAGTAGTGCGCCGACAAAAAATGCCTGAAACGCGATGTTGAAAATGGAAAAGAGTCGTCCGCGCATTTCGACAGGCATGGCCCTCAAAGCTAGCGAAGACCACGCAACTCCCGTCACGACCGCGAACCCACCCATGATTACGACGAGCACCAGTGTAATTGCAAACCTGTCAGATAAATCGATTCCCACCATGCAAATGCCCCATCCCACGTTTCCGATAACGATGGTCCTGGGAGCGCTAACCGGACTGCCGCTTTTCACCAGCGCCGCCCCTGCCACGACACCACCGACCGAGAGTCCTGCCATGAGAATGCCGAATCCCGTCCCTCCTGCGCCGAGCACTCGATCCGCGTAGAACGGCAGAAGAGGAAATAGTGCGACCGTAAACAAATCGACAAACACCAGTACAAACAGCAGTTGAAGTATTCGACTCCCTCTCAAATACAGGAAGGCGTCACTAAACCCGTAATCGGACGTACTCTGGTCTCCAATCTCTTCGATTTGTGCTGGCCTGGGGTTGACCCACAGCATCACCATGGCCGACAGGCCATATACGACAGCAATCACCGAGAATGCCGTGGCAGGACCAGCCAGACCGAGAACAATTCCACCAAGCCCGGCACCGAAGATTTCTGTCAATTCACCAACTACGTTCCGTGCCGCATTGGCTGATTTGAGATCGCGATTGCTGACTACTTCCGCAATAAGCGTGCTCGCCGCAGGAAATCCGATTGCGGTGATTACGCGTCCAACCACGAGTAGCGCAAACAAATACCAGATTGCGAACTCATCCTGGGCGACAAACAAAGCCAGGAGCACCGCAACGTTCATTTGCAAAAAACGAGTTGCGATCAGTACTTTGGGCTTTGGGATTCGATCGGCAAGTATGCCGCCAAAAAAGGTAGGTCCTATCGCAATGATTGCTGGAACTCCGATGACGATGCCGACCCAGGCTGGACTTCCAGTCTGTTGCAGCACTATCCACGGATAGACGACCCCCGCCATTGCCCCGCTCGTGGACGATAGTCCTGTCGACAGCAGAAACGCCTGGAACTGTCGCTGCCACAGAAAACGCGGAAGGGATGCACGGCGCGACGACCACGACAAGCGTGAGCGCACCCGTTTCGCAAATTGATGGCAGGCAATAAAATGGCGCAAGCGCCACTCCGGTCGGTTTGTTTCTCAGCAATTCAAACCATCGGGGTGGCGTGTCGCGTTTGTCAAGTCTCGACCACGTTCGATCAATGCTGTCGATCTTCACCACAGTCGACAGATTTATTAGCAGGCTTGCCTCAGGAGGTAGTTATCCAGATGAAGCCAACCGACAGGATTGAGCTGTCGACCTGCTTAATGGGGAATTGGATTAGATGTGTATTGTCGGTTTGCGCCAATAGTGGCGTCCTGCTTGCGAGACACTCACGCACATACAAAGAAATCGAAAAACGACCGGAATGTCGCCACATTTTCGACGGTTTTTCGTTATGTTTTCCGGGTGAACTCCGTACACGCCTTCGTGTAGATTACGCCCGCGCAGGTGACGCTGCGTGGTGACACCGGCATGTTAATCGGCTGCGGGGTATGCAACGATTTAGCGCCCGGCCGCACACGACGGCCGGTCAGACACGACGGAAAATATTTGAGAGTGGGCGAATGCCTGGACTGCCAAGGACCTGGATAAGCAAACGACACCGCAAGTTGCGTCGAGTTCAGCGCGAGGCTATGGCACGCATAGGCATTGCGACCGCCGGGTCGCCTCTGGTGGGCGAAACAACGCTGTGCATCGCCTACATGTGCCCCTGGGCGCACGCCTGCAGCAAGGCCACTCCCCGACCAGCGCTCGTTGGACAGCGCGATTGCCTCAGGAAGTTCCCCGAGGAGCACCGCCCACAGTCCGGGCTGTCGGATGTCGCACTGGACAATCTTGCGAAACATCGCGAGGACGGCATCATACTCGGACCGGTGACTATCACAGTTCTTGACGAGTTCCGGCCCACCGGACCAACGCCCTCGTTCGGCATGAAACGCCCGCCGCGTCCCGTTTACGACGCAGGCGTCAATGGCAAACCGTTCCTGCCACGGACCTGACGCGAGCTGAAATCAGGGGCCCAGTTAACGGGCATGTGTGGCTATTTCCTTCTCCCCCGGGGAGAAGGTTAGGTTGAGGGGGGATGGTTTTGACGATGGTCCACACGTCATCGAAAGTGAAGTAGAACCCATCGAAAGCAAGCCGCCTGCCGAGTAAGTCCCCCTCACCCCAACCCTCTCCCCAAGGAGAGGGAGTTTTTGAGCAAGCTAATTTTGCACAATCATCTACAGCGCGCCGAACTCGGCCAGAAAATCCCTCAAGATGCCGTGATAAAGCTCAGGGTCGACAAGGTCGAGTCCGTTGTGATCGCCGCCTGGGATGAGGTGAATTTGTTTCGGGGGCCGGGCGGAGGCGAATATCCGCTCCGAGTTGGTGCGTGAAATAGTCGTGTCAGAACCGCCGTGGAAGATCAGTTTGGGCACCGAACTTCTCGACACGTAACTTGCTGCGTCGAATCTCGATCTCAGCAAGAGACCAATCGGGACGTACCGTGTCCACGGCACTTGCTCGTGGGTCACGTCGAGGACCGAGGAGAGAGTCGCCTCGAGGATCAGGGCTGCGGGCGATACGACTGTTGCCAGTTGCGCAGCCACTGCGCCTCCCATCGATCGCCCGAACACAACGATCTTTTTACCCGGATGCAACTCGCACGCGAGTTCAAACGCAGCGAAGGCGTCGGCGTAAAAACCTTTTTCGGAAGGGACTCCGTCGCTGCGTCCGTATCCCCGGTAATCGATCGCTATTATCGAAGTGTCGTAACGCCGGTGAATCTCGGCGTATTGATCGAGCCGGACGCTGATGTTCCCGCCGTTTCCGTGAAATATCAGCCAGACCACGTCTGGCGATTTGCCCGGCATGTGCCAGCCGTGCAGCCGTACACCATCCGAAGCTACGGGGAAAATATTTTCAAAGGGGAGTCCGACGTGTTCGGGTGTGCCTCGAAACGAGCTTTCGGGCGCGAACAGCAACTGCCGTTCAAGCCATAAAATGGGGTTGCCGATACCGGGCATTTTCTCAGATTTTGCCGGGCGTGACTTTTAGCGCCGCTTTTGTTGGTGGCGTCACTCCAGGCATTATGTGACTGAACCCTGGCTCCGCAGTTCCGCGATCTCGTCGGGCTTGTACCCGATGTCCGCAAGGACCTCGTCTGTGTGCTCCCCGAGTGCTGGTGACGACTTGTTCTCCGGGGGCATTCCGTCCTCGAACCTCAAAATGGGACCTGACGTCCGGATTTTGTGCCCGGTGTGATGGTCAAGTTCGATTACGTACCTGTTTGCCAGCACCTGTTCGTCTTCGATCATCTCTTCGACATACCGAATCGGGTCACATGGTATGTCGTGCGCCCTGAGTTTCTTGAACCAGTGATCGGTCGTCTTCCCGGCGAAAATTTCCTCGAACTCCATCGTCAGGCGTTTGCCCTGTTCTGTGGCCTCGGGAGTCGAATCGTCGTATTCGGGATCCGTGACCCTTGGGTCTTTCAACCCGAACACGTCGAGCAGGCGTTTTCGTGCGTGCACAGCCAGTGTTCCCAGTGTCAAACCCCCGTCGAGGGTCCTGTAGGCACGGTAGTAGCAGCGGTAGATCAGCGGTCTGACCGCCTGCTGATAGCTGTTCTGTAATTCCTCGTAACTCGCACCCTGCCTGGTGAGCTCAGGATAAACATTGTCGTACCACGTCCTTGCGGGTGCAGGCATGCCTTCGATGTCGGCAACGCGCAGTGTTTGCATGGCGATTGCGTTGCCAAGCAGGCTGGTCGAGACGAGTTGACCCCTGCCGGTCTTGCCGCGCCCGATAATCCCGGCCAGAATGCCGTTGGCAGCTGCATAACCGGTCGATAAATCGATGTATGACGACGACCAGACAACTTCCGGTTGCCCGTCATTCATCTTGCCCTCGCTGGTGACGGCACCCGTGTAGCCCTGGAGTATCAGGTCGAAACCGGGCATGTCGGCCCTGGGCCCGTTGGGGCCATAGGCGGTGATGTCGACGTAAACGAGTTGTGGGTTGATTTTGGAAACCGTGGCGTAGTCGATGCCCAGTTTGACCGCAGTATCGACACGGTTGTTCGAAACGACTCCGTCGGCAGATTCGATCAGTTTCTTGAGCACAGACCGGGCAAGTTCCTGCTTCAGGTCGAGACAGATGCTCCTTACGCCGCGGTTCAATGGAACGAACACCCTGCTTTCGTTCGGTGCAAACGGGTTTGCGTGCCGCCAGGGGTCGCCAGACGGCGGCTCTACCTTGATCACGTCGGCGCCCATGTCGGCCAGCAGCTGACCTGCCCAGGGACCAGCCACAAAGCTGCCGAATTCGAGAACACGAATGCCCTGCAGCGGGCCTTCAAGCGGGCCTGAATTCGGAACGGGTTTCTGTGACATACGGGGACGCAAATCCTGAACAGGAACTGTGTTGTGCGAATGGGCAGATGTTATCGCTGATCGAAGATCGGTGCGGCCTCTTACTCCAGCAAAGTGATTTGGCGAAGCAATTTTCGTCGCCGGTAAAAAGACCCCGGAATCGGGCGGGCAGCAGCTATATTGCGGTTGCGACCGTTCTGCAAATTCGTGGCGTCATCCGATACTGGGCTGAATGACTGGAACGGACCGACGAGCAAGTCGAACCACCTGTCTGCAACACTTCCCTGTACCCACCGCCTGAGCCCGCCAGCGCCGCGGTAGGCCATCACGTGGTCGTTCTTAAAACCGCTGTACCTTTACCACTCCGATTAGTCCCGTCCGCACGGTGATGGCTGTGGGGCAGCACCCGCATCAAGACTGCAAACAGCGTACGCGGGAACTACAGACAGCTGGAAGCCAGATAGTCGGTAATCGGTCCACGAATGTCGAGTGATCTCAACGAGGCGTCTCCGTCTC